>JAYTEU010000737.1:0-11363 GCA_043734985.1 Chthonomonadaceae bacterium | reverse complement strand
ACGCCCTGGTATCCGGCACTCCCCAAAACGGCTTCGGCATGAAGACCACGGGCTGGGAGCCGCGCCGCATCGGCATGACGATCCGTTATCAGGACGGGGTCACGCGGGAGAAGTCCGTCCTGCTGCGGTTCCGCTCGGCCGCCACGGATACGCTGAGCCTCCAGAACACCGCTCGCCAGTTCGGCCAGGACGCAAATGGCGGGCCGCGCTACTTCTGGACCGCCTACATCGCCGGTCCGGCCGGCGTGGTGCGCCAGATCAGCAGCGTGCGCTACTTCCTGCATCCGACGTTCCAGCCGAATGTGTACGATGTCAACCAGGGCCCGGAGTACGGTTTCCCCTTTTCGGCAACGGGCTGGGGCGAATTCACCCTTCAGGCCACGGTCACCTTCACCAACGGCGCAACCCAGACCCTCTCCCACAAACTCGAACTGCTCGGTGCAAGGTGATTGAGCCGATGAAACCGATGAAAGGGGACTTTAGCAGGAAGGCAGGAACAAAGGAAATCAGGTCCTTCTAAGAGAGGGGCCGTGGCGAGGTTATGTCTTGGTCAAGTCCGTGATGATGCCGTCGATGAAGCCCGCGTACCAGGAGTGGCTCACCGTGGACGCCGGGGGATTTGCCTTGAGATCGCGCATGGCGGGCAGAAGCTCCTTGTCTTTGCGCTCGCGAACCGCGTTGGCGGCGGCGACTATCGTCTGGAAATCGCTGTCCCGAAGCGCGGATCGCAGCGCCTCCCGCGTGCGCGGCTCCGCGGCGTCCACCCGTCCCAGCGCTTCCAGAGCGGCGTAGCGCAGTTCCGGAGCCGCACTGCCCGAAACCGCTTCGAGCAGATAGCCGATGCCCTCCTCCGAACGGCCGTTGGCGAGGGCGACGTAGGCGGCGGTGCGGACCTGCTCTCTGAGCGAGTCCATATGCGCCGCCTTCTTGATGGCCGCAAGATTGCCCTTTGGATCCCAGGCTCCGAGCGTGGTGACGGCCGCGCTTATAACGCCGTACATCTCCTTGTCGTCGATCAGCGCCGTCAGGGCGGCCGTGTCCTCCGCCGATTTTGGCAGGAGGCCGAGAGCGCGGATCGCCTGCTCGCTTCGGGAAGGGCTTGCGTGGGCGATCTGCGCGCGAAACAGCGGCCGCAAGTCCTCGCGCTTCAGCTCTCCGAGTCGTGTCAGATCGAATACGGGGTTCCGGCCCGCATCGGCTCGCACGGCTTCGACGGCCGCCTGGATCGACATTTCCGGCGGGCTGCCGGTAAGCATGGTCGCCAGGGCTTCGGCTCGATCGACCGGGCTGGGGGCGTATTTGAGTATGGAAGGCAGCTCGGAGGCCGCCCAGTGGCGGGTCGGGATTTCGCGGAGGAAGTCGTGATCCGGGTCCAGCAGGACGGCGTCCGGTTTCGAAGGCGCATCCAGCTTGAATACCTGCTCCGGCACGCTTAGCGCGACGGGAACGCGCACAACCGTGCCGCCGGAGATCAGTCCTGCGCTGGCGGCAATCGAATAGACCGGAGTTCCATCCTTCGTGTCCTGGGTCTGCTTTACGGTGAGAACGACCTTCTTGGCCGCCTCGTCCCACGCCCAGGTGGTGTCGAGGACCGGGTGGCCCGGCTTGAACACCCACTGCTCGAAGAACGGCTCCAGACTCATGCCGGTCGCCTCGGTCATGGAGCGGCACAGGTCGCGGGTATCCACCGGAGTGTGCCGATGCGCCTCCAGATAGGCGCGTATTCCCGCGAAAAAGAGCGGATCGCCGAGGGTGCGCCGGAGCGTGTGCAGCACCGCCGCGCCTTTCGGGTAGGAGTGGGCATCGAACATCGAGTCGGCGTTGGGGTAGAGGTTCGTGGCGAGCGCGTGCTTGTAACCTCGGCTCGCGCCGATGTAGCCGCGCATATCGCCCTCGATTTCCTGCGCGTAAGCCGTGGCGCCGCGGCTATGCTCCATATAGAGCGCCTCGAAAAACGTCGCGAAGCTCTCGTTGAGCCACACATGCCCCCAATCCCTGCAGGTCACCAGGTCGCCGAACCACTGATGGGCCAGCTCGTGCGCATTGAGCGAGTCCATGGCGTGGCTGCCCTGTCGCGGGTCGGTGAGGGCGCTTTCCGGAAGCGTGGTCGCGGAGACGTTCTCCATGCCGCCGCCGAAATCGTACATCGCGTTCTGGGCATATTTCGGCCACGCGTACTTGACTCCGGTGATATCCGAGAAGAAAGAGAGCATATCGGGCGTGTCGCCGAACGAGTACTCCAGCAGCTTGCCCTTGCCCTTGGGGCCCACGTACATCAGGGGAACGCCGCGCCACTTCGCCATCTTGACGTCGAACGGCCCGGCCACGAGCGAGAGGAGGTAGGTGGCGTGCGGCTGGTCCATCTGCCAGTGGAAGGTCCGGCGCTTACCGTCGGCGCTGAGGCGGTTCGAACGGAGCGCGCCATTCCCGACGACGGTCCAGTCCGCCGGAACGGTGACGACCGTTTCGCTAGTGGCCAGGCGGTCCGGGTAGTCCCAGGTCGGAACCCACTGCCGGTTCAGGTCGGTCTCGCCCTGCGTCCAGAAGCCGACTCGGTCCGGCTGATGCTTGTTCGGCTCGATCCAGTGAAGACCGCTGTCTGCCATCATCCCGGCCCGATCCTTCGCAAGCCCGCCGCCGGTGTAGCGTACGGTAACTTCGGCTACTTCGCGACGATTAAGCGGTTTCGGCGCGGCGATCAGCAGCATGTCGTCCACGCGCGTGAACGCCGCTGCCGTGCTGCCTACCGCACAGGAGGTGACAGTCAGGTTCCTGCCGCAGTGCAGCTTGATCGTCTTCATGCCGCCCCGGAGCGCCGATATCCGATTGACCACCGTGCCTTCGAACTTGTGCTTCGGATAGTCGATGTTGAGATTGAGCGCAAGATGCATCAGGTCGTAGTCCCGGTCGGGCGCGTAGTGAAGGGTCGCCTGCGGGGCCGCGAAGGGATTAAGCGGCGGCGACGCTGCCGGGGTCTGAGCGATGGCAGGGAGGCTGCCGAGGATACAGAGCGCGAAGCACAAAGCCGGGAGAGGCGCACGCATGGGGTGACTCCTTCTGGAACAGGTCGCGGATATGGGAAAGAGGATACCCGAAGCGGAGTAATTATTTGTTTTAGGGTAACTACTACGGCAATCGTCCGACGCAAGCGCCGGTCTATATCGGAAGCAACTTACAGGCGCGTACTTCGTCGTTATGAGTCCTGTAAGAGCGGTAAGTAAGCCGCAGGACCACTGGTTCGCATAGTTGAGCCCGTTACTCAGCATGGCATTCGGTTGAGTGGTCTATTCACTGGTGACACAACGACGTACTCAATCGGCTGTGATCCCGTTTAGAAGACTATCACACCTTTACCAACCGGAACCGTTCTCATCAGGCTTGCAATGGTGAGCCACGATGAAAGCGATCAATCCGAAAGTCAGAAAGACAACCAACGCCGTTCCAGAACTGCGGCTCAATGCTGCCGGTATCGACATTTGACAAACCAGCCCCGCAGTACTGCGGGGCGGTTCCCCAAGATCGAGCCGACGAACCTGTGCGCCGCTTCGGCCGGTTCACCGAGGATCTCGAGGCCATTGCCGCATGGCTGAAAGAATGCGGTGTTGAGACCGTGGCCATGGAAAGCACCGGCGTCTACTGGATCCCCCTGTTCGTTCGATCCTAGACGGCCAGCGCGATCCCAAGTTGCTCGCCGAGCCTAAAGATCCGCGGATCAAAGCCAGCAAGGAGACTATCGAGAAGTCTCTGGCGGGTCACTATTTGCCGGAGCATCTGGTTACGCTCAAGCAGTGTCTGAGCTCTTATCGTCACTACCAGGATCTTATCCGCGACTGCGACCGCGAGATCGAGAAGTTGGTCTCCGACTTCGATTCGCGCATAGACCCAACCCAGACGCCTGATAGCAAGCCGAAAACTCAGGGACGCAACACCCTCCACTTTGAGAATGCCAATCTGACCCAAGAGATGTACCGTCTCTATGGAACCGATCTCAACCTGGTTCTAGGCCTTGGCGCACAGACCCTTTACACGCTCTTTTCCGAAATAGGGCGTGACCTTACAACTTTTGGCACCGTAGGACGGTTCTGCAGTTGGATGGGCCTCTGTCCTGGCAATCACATCACTGGCGGCAAGCGTTAACACTCCAAGACCCGCAATGTCACGAGTCGCGTGGCGCAAGCCTTTCGGCTAGCGGCTCAAGGATTATGGCGCAACCAATCCGCTCTGGGTGATTTCCACCGACGTATGTGTACCCGCCTTGGAGGTCCCGCAGGCGTCACCGCGACCGCACACAGGCTCGCGCGTATCTTTTACCATCTAGTGACCATGGGCGATCTTATGACGAGGGTGTTTACGCCAAAGAGCAACAACGCGCCGCAGAGCGTCGCAAGCAGCGCCTGGCAAAAGAAGCGAGGCGGCTGGTTATAACCTCGTGCCTGTTGGCGCAGAAGCGTAGATACATGTATAGTATTCATGGTAAGTTACTTAGAAGAGAGCGATGGAAGCGTTGCCGGCGTATATCCTGCGGGTGTAGAGGACCGGCAGGATGCGCACAGGCAGGCAGCAATTGAGAGGAGAACCAGCGACTGAGACCGGCGTAGGGAGAGCATGTTCGCACCACCTTTTGGAGTATCCGTGTGTTCACCTGATTGAGTGGCAAATCCTGCCTGCCCTAAGAGCGTGCTGACGCCGCAGTCTTGCGGTAGGCGAGAGCCGCCCGTTCATTTGCCGTCCGGCGAGAGCGCAAGACCAGCGAACGCGTACGCCGTCGCCTGTCCCAGGGTCATACCTTCACCATATTGCCAGGCTGTCTGCCATGCCTCCGGTTCGAGCATGGCGCGTAGATCGGCGGCAAGGTTCATGGCCGCGTCTCGCTCTTCCGAACTGGTCGTGAACTCCTGCTCTCGAAAGGCGCGTTCCGCGCTGGCCAGGAGCGTCGCCGCCCGCTCTGTCTGCCGCCACGCCGCGCAGAACCTTGCAGATTTTTGCAGGCACTGAGCCATGCTCCGCGGTTCATGAAGAGACTCGAAGAGAGAAAGACTTTCTCCCAGGTGCTCCCGTGCCTTTTGCGCATCGCCTTGCAGAAAGGCGACCTCCGCCATGTCGAAAAGCGTCCAACCCTCGCGATCGTAGGCGTGCGTCTGTTGACTGATCGCCAGGGCCTGATTGAAACAACGCCAGGAGTCGGAATAATCTTGCTGTATACAGGCCACCCATCCCAGATTGCGCCACAGGTTAACCAGGACACCGCGATAATATCGCTCCGCAAGCGACAGCGCCTCTTCGCAGTAGGCTCGCGCCTCCGCGGGCTTTCTCTCTGCAAGCGCAATCTCTCCCAGCGCCCACAGAGGAAAATAGAGCGAACGCCAATCGCCGCTGCGTCGTCCGTCCTGGAGCAGCGTCTGAAGCCGATGGCGTGCCGTCTCCACCTCGCCCAGTCTCCACAGACGCGTGGCGGCTATCGCACTGAATTCGGCGACCTGGCCGAGGTCGCCGCCTTCCTTTGCGCAAACCAGTGTGGCTTCGGCGTACTCGAACGCCTGCCGATTATTTCCCCGCTCCTCTTCCAGCGCTGCCAGTAATGCGAATACACGCATCTGCCACACGTTTTCGCCGCGGGCCCGGGCCACGTCCAGCGCCTGCTTGAGCAGCCGTTCGCTGGCAGGATCACCCAGCCATAGCGCCCAGGAGGCTACGCTATAGGAAATACGCACGCCCACAGCTGTCGGCGGCATGGGCTGAAGCTGCAGCCGCTCGATCCATTGGCGCGCGTTCTGCACCGGCCAGGTACGAGTCGCTATTAAGAGGAACTCCAGCCACAGAGCCGTGTCGGCATTCTCTTCTTGATACCACGCATGCGCGGCGCGAAAGTTGTCTCGTTCGACCCATAATCGGTCCAGCCACTTTTGTGCCTCATCCGTTACGGTCTGCTCCATCGCAAGCGCCATGTGGACAAAGTACTCTGCATGAAGCGCTTGCACCGATTGCCGCTCCTCCGGTAAGAGGCGTTCGGAGGCATATTCGCGTGTAGTCTCCAGCAGGCAGTAGCGGCCCCGATCATCCTGCTCCTCATACACAACCAGCGACTTATCCACAAGCGAGGTTAGCAGGTCGAGCACCTCATGATCCTGGATCGATTCACAACCTGAGGATGCCGGATATCCGGGTCGCCCAACTGCGACCGGATTGTGAGTGCCCTCCGGGTGCAAGCGATCTTCGGAACGAGCGATCTCCGGCCATCCGATATCGACACTTACCGCTTCGGCTGCCTCCAGCGTCCAGCCGCCCGCAAACACAGTGAGACAGCGCAGCAGCCTGCGCTCGGTTTTATCGAGGAGATCGTAGCTCCAGTCGAGCGCCGCCTGCAGCGTACGGTGGCGCGGCTGCGTGGGATCCCCGGACGCGGGCAGCTGCAGCCGCCTTTCCAGACGGCTTGCGATCTCCGCCGCGGAGAGACTGCGGAACCGGGCCGCGACCAACTCAAGCGCGAGTGGAAGGCCGTCCAATTGGCGGCAGAGCCGCGCGATCGCGGGAGCGTTGCGGGGGGTCAGCCGGAACGCAGGGGAGGCCCGCATGGCGCGATCCAGCAGCAGCGAGGCAGATTCATAGTTGGCCAGATTCTCTGCGAACTGTTCCGCACTATCTGTCGCAGTCGGTACCGGCGGAATATTCAGTGGAGAGACAGCCCGGACGTTTTCGCCGGGGACGTAGAGTGGCTGCCGGCTGGTACAGAGGATGCGAAGCAAAGGGCAGGCGTGGAGGAGATAAACGGCAAGCCGTGCGCAGGCGTCCGCAATCTGCTCGCAATTGTCCAGAATCAACAGCAGGCGCTTTTGTCTCACGAAGTCGCACAGCGCCTCTTTCGGCGCAACGTCTGTCTCCTGACGCAGTCCCATAGCGGCGGCAACGGCCTGTGACACCGCTTTACCGTCCTGTATCGGGGCCAGGTCGGCAAACCAGACTCCGTCGGGAAAGTCGCCTCCCGCCTCCTCCGCAACGGCAAGCGCCAGGCGCGTTTTGCCCACGCCTCCCGTTCCCGTCAGCGTGACAAGCCGGAAGGTTTGCAGCGCTCCACGCACCTCCCGCCGCTCCCCAATCCGTCCGACGAGCGAGTCCAGCGGAATCGGCAGACGATGGGAGGCGGGACCGTCGGGCGCGGAAGCGACGAGACGGGCCGTCCTATTTGACGGCTCCAGGATATCATCTACACCAGGCAGGTTACGTCTTGGCGAGGGCCGGGCCGTCACTGGCGATGCCCGGGTTCTCAAGCCGTGATAAGCGGCCTGGGTTTCGGGCGACGGTTGGCAATGCAGCTCGCGCAGCAGCAGATGGCGAAACTCACGGTACGCCAACGTGGCGGCGGCCGGGTCTCCCATTGCGGCAAGAATTTCCATTAGAGCGCGTTGTGCAGTCTCGCGATAGGGGTCTGCAGTCACTATCTGTCTCAGGCGGCGGGACGCTTCCGCCAGGCTGCCTTCCCGTATTGCCCCGTCGGCCAGACGTTCCAGCGCGGCGAGCCAGCCTTGCAGACGCTCCTGCCGCTCCGCATAGACCCACTCCTCCTCACACCCTTCCAGAAGCGGCCCCCGATACAGCTCGACCACCTCCTCCAACCGTTCCTTAGAAGTGACCGGAATCTGACGGAGGGCTGCGTCGAACACCTGCACGTCACAGAAGGCGTCGGTGAGTTCAAGGCGAAGCGTGCGGGGCGTGGGAGACTCCACGCGGTAAGCCTGCACGCCAAGACCGCGACGCACGTCGACCAGATTACGCCGCAAATTGTAGAGAGCCTGCGCGCCACTGCTGTCGGGCCACAGCGTCGCCGCGAGCCAGGAGCGCTCCATGGGCTGGCGCGGCCGGAGCGTCAGCAGCGCCAGCAGGTGCAGCCCTGCCCGTGCGCGCAGGTGGGGGATCGGCCTGCCGAAGACCCGCGCCTCCGCCTGCCCGAAGAGCCGCAGCTCAAAAGGGAATGGCGCTCCTGTCTCTTCCATTGCTATTCTTGCCCCTTCACCGTTAATCCTGATTATTTTCCGCCGGCAACGATCTTCCCTTAGTTTCGGCAACGTTTCGGGCCACACCTGCCTGCGATCATAGGCGTGAAAGAAGGTAAAGACTATGATATATCGGAAACTCACGCACCGTTTGCGGCAGACCGGCCCACTGCTCTGCCTGGTTCTCATCGGGCTGCTCACGATTACCGGCGCGCAGGCGCAAATCACCGCGGTCCTGCAGCGAGTTACCACGCAAGCCGTCAACAACCCGCGCTTTCAGTACTACCCGTTCTCCTACGAGTCGAGTGGCAGCAGTATCTGGGGACCGGGAGTCCCCGGTTCGCAGCAGGTTGATTTCAGCCTGCCACTCAACTCGCTCCCCTGGACGGAGCACCTTGGCTCGTTCTTCGATCCCTGCTTCGGCGTGTTTGGCGGCTGCGAGTTTGGGGCGGGACTTTCGGCCGGCCTCACCGCCAACACCAGCGCGGCCTTTCACGCCAGGGCCGATGCTGGTTCCGTTGACCTGCACTGTCCAGGCGGCGTGGGGATTATCTATCCCGAAGCGGTCGACATAAAGCCGGGACAGCCCTTCACTGTACAGACGTACTGTATCGTGGAGCCGACCGCGTTCATGAACATCAATGCCGCGAATCTCAGTCTGGCCATCGACGGGCGTGTTAAAGCCAAACTCGATCTCGCCATAATCGCGGAAGCCGCCGGGCATAACCTCGTCGACATCAACCTGTTCAAACTTATCGGCCTGCCCTCGCCCAATATTGTCGGAGAGCACGAACTCTTCAACACAGGCAACCTGGCTCGATCCATCAAGGATATACCACTCCCTATTCCGCCGAATATCGGCTCCGGCCTCTTCCACGTTCCCGATCTCGGCGCACGTGGAACCCTTCGGAGCGATCAACTGAAGGCGCGCGCCGCCGACAACTTTCTGACCTTCCGAGCGGATCTGACTAACCTTCTCCTGCAGTACACCGCATTTGGAATTCCTATCCCCTTGGAGGGCGACTACGATTTCGGCGGCTTCAACCTGACCTTCCATCTGCTCGATCTCCAACTGCAGGCGTCCGCCGGGATACGGCAGGACTTTACGTTCGACCCGCGCCCGCTGGTTCAGTTCCGAATCGTGGGCGGGGTTACCAGGACCATTCGGGCGGGCGAAAGTATTACGTTCACTGCGCCGCCTACAGACGGCTCTCTCCGCATTTCGCCTACCATCGTGTATGACGCGAATAGGTTCTCCGACAAGACGTCCGTCACGGTCGATCCGGCACTCTCGTTCAACCTGATAAAGCTCAAGGGTGGTGGCCACGTGGCAGGGCATGATCTGTTCAGCTTCAACCTGAACCCGTTCGGTACACAAACGGTAGAGTTTCCCTTCGACGTGCCGCTCTTTGAGCAATCGTTTGCGCTTCCTTCCCCCGCCGGCTTTACCTGCCCCACCTACGTGATCGGCGCCTCTTCTATTACGGCTGTCAACGATTTCACCGCGATCACTCGGGTTCTTACCGAAGGCAATGGCCCTACAACCATTTCAGGCTCTATCCGGGAGGCGGCAGGCAGCACCATCACTTTACATGTCCAGGGCACCAAGGGGAGCAAGCATGTAACTGCCGACGTAAACGTGGACGGAGCCTTCACGGCAAGCATAAGCGAAATCAGCCTCGTGGGTCAATACCGCCCGCTAGCGGTGTCCGCCGAATATCTCGACCTTCGTACGAATCGTAACGTTGCCGTCAATCCTGTTACCATTTACTGGCCGCGTCCGGCGCTCCAGGCAGGCATGTTCGGCTCGATTAGATACAACCCGGACGCGGTGCCGTATGGCCGCCTAGTCACGTACGCGGGAACCGGACAATTCGCGGTCACGCTGCAAAGTCTCAATGTCGAACCTGACGCGACCCTACTGTATGACGACATTCCTATTGCGACCACCATCGAGCTAACGGAGAATGACACACAAGTAACCGGCGAGCTCCCGGGCTTTCTGCTTAATCGCGGCGGCGTTCATACGGTGTCGTTCCTCAATAGCGGCCTCAATCAGCAGCCGGTGCTGGTGCAATCCGTACTGGTAAATAATGCCGTTCCAACGCTCACCGACATTCACAATCAATCCGACGGGATAGGCGCCTCCTTGATGATACGTGGGAGCGGCTTTACCCTTGACACGAACGTTAAGATCGGCGGGGCGCTCCGGAGCGGTGCGCTGATCTCGCCTTCCGAGCTGCATGTTCCGCTGCTGCGCGCCGACCGTGAATCCGGAGTGCACACCGTTGTATTGAGCAATCCCGCTCCGGGCGGCGGCGGCGTGCAAGGCTCGTACGAGGTCGCAGCGATAATTCCCGACATCCCGGTACTCGTTGCGCGGCACGATCTGATCCGGTCTCAGCCTGCCGGCAAGCACGACAAGAATCATGATAAAGAGCATGATGAGGATGACGAAAGAGATAATGGAAAAGATCGAGGAGAAGATCACGACGAGGAGCACGACGACGATCGCGATAAGAATGCAGACACCGTTGCCGACCTGATTACCATCACCAATGCAGGCAAAAACGTTCTGCGCGACGTGACAATTACCTCGGTGAAACTGCTCATCAAAGGCAAAGTGGTTGCCGAGAGTGGTTTCCCGAAAACGCTCCCGGTGCTGCAGCCGGGCGGCTACTGCAGCACGCAGGGCATCCTTCCTCCCCACTCCAGCAAGGCGGGAGACGCGGCCATTCTGCAGGTACGCGGTACGGTGCATGGCAAAGCGTTCGAGCTTTCAAATCGTGTCACCATGCCCGCGTTCGACCACTGAGGGGTTCTTGCCGACACATTCGCCCGTGGCCCCTTTTGGCACGCCGCGCACTTTGCCTAGACGACCGTCGGCGGATTGCAACCGCCAATCGACCCCCTCGAGGCTCTGGCAGCGGGCGAACACCCGGGTACCCTCGTAATGAACACATCGTCATGCGTCTACTGTTCATTCACCTTAGGATCGGGCCCGCTCGATGGCTAGCTCTGGGTGCCACAGGGCGTCGAACAGACCCAGCGCCTCCAGCGTTACTGGGTTCGGTGGATGCCAGCATCGTCGCCGAACTGCTCGGGCAGTTGGTTCCACTGGCATCCGGCGCGCATCCGATAGATAATGCCATCGAGCACGTGTCGGGCATCAATACGTTTACATCCGAAATGCCTGCTGGATCGAAGCGATCCAGCAGGCATTTGACCTTCTCCCTCAGATCATCGGGAACGGTCCAGATCGTGGGCAAAGACGAAGCAATCCTGTTTGCGTCGGGTGCACAAACGATCCGGCAACACCCCACCCAGATGGCGCCCAGTACCGGTCTCCGGAAGCGGACGCGAATTCCAAACCGT
>JAYTEU010000736.1:0-4231 GCA_043734985.1 Chthonomonadaceae bacterium | reverse complement strand
CGGGCGCGGCCCACTTCGCTCACTTCAAGGAGACCGTGATCGACGTCGTGAAGACGCGCGTGCTGGCCTTCGTCAACATCGTCCGGCAGGGGATGGTAGGGGCGTTCGAGCAGGACATCAGCGAGATGGACGCGGAACTGGCGGCCTCCGTGGTGCTGGCGAACCCGGATATCTGCGTGGGCATCAAGACGGCGCACTACTGGGTGCAGCGGCCGGTGGACGACGCGCATCCGATCTGGGCGGCCGTCGACCGGTCGATCGAGGCGGGCGAGCTCTGCGGCAAGCCGGTCATGTTCGACTTCTGGCCGCGAACCGAACGGCCCTACGAAGCGCTTCTGCTCGGCAAGATGCGCCCCGGCGACATCCACACCCATGTTTATGCCCAGCAGTTCCCGCTGCTGGACGCGCGGAACCGGCCGAACGCCTTTCTCGCGGAGGCGAGGAAGCGTGGCATTATCTTCGACGTCGGGCACGGCTCCGCGAGCTTCTGGTACCGCCAGGCAATTCCGGCGATCGAGCACGGCTTTGGCCCGGACTCCATCAGCACCGACCTGCACACCGGCAATGTCAACGGCCCTGTCTTCGACATGCAGACCACCATGTCGAAGTTCCTGAACATAGGCATGCCGCTCCAGGAGGTCATCTACCGCTCAACCGTCACGCCCGCCCGCGAGATCGGCCGCCCCGACCTGGGGACGCTCTCCGTCGGCGCGGAAGCGGACGTCGCGGTCCTCAGCCTCCAGGAGGGAGCGCGCCGGTTCGTGGACTGCGGCAAGGCCACGATCGCGGGCACGCGCGCGCTGGAGTGCCGCCTGACCGTGCGCGCGGGCGAGATCGTATACAATCCCCACGGAATGGCCCTGCCGGACTGGAAGGATGCCGGACAGGACTACCGGACCATCCGATTAGCCGCATCTACCCCGTAATACCGGACCAAGCAATAGGGGCCAGAATTGGAATTTGCGTGCGGAGCACGCCCGGCCGAAGGCCACTCTGCCGGGTCGTTTATCGACCCGGCCCAGCTGGACCAGATTTCCGACCCCTATTTGGTTGTAGCAATAATTAGCGAGCGTGCATTTGAGTGCGTCCCCCGGAATCGGGGGTTAGGGGGCGCATTCCACACTTATAGCTTTGCAGCCGAGGCGCGAAATCATGACCTTTTACGAAGAGCTGGAAATACGTCCGATCGTCAACGCCTACGCGACCCTGACCCGGCTGGGCGGATCGCGCATGCCGCCTGAAGTCGTCGAGGCCATGGTAGAGGCGAGCCGCTGCTTCGTCGATCTGCCGGAGCTCCAGCAGCGGATAGGGGAGCGGATTGCCCGGCTCACGCGGAACGAAGCGGCCTACGTCTGCTCGGGCGCAGCCGCCGGCCTGACCGTCGCCACTGCGGCCTGTATCGCCGGCACGGACCCCGTCAAGATCGCCCAGCTTCCCGACCTGACCGGCCTGAAAGACGAGGTGATCGTTCACAAGTCCCACCGTAACGGCTACGACCACGCTGTGCGTCAGGTAGGCGTGCGCATCGTGGAGATAGGGGACGCCGTCTCTACATCGGCGCGGGATCTGGAAACCGCGCTCTCCGACCGCACCGCCGCAGTCGTCTGGTTTCAGGGCGCGATGACCGGCCCGGCAAGCCTTCCCCTCGCCGAAGTGATCTCCATAGCGAATGCGGCGAACGTGCCCGTGATCGTGGACGCGGCTGCTCAGCTTCCGCCCGTCAGCAATCTGTGGAACTACACGGAGATGGGGGCGGCCCTGGCGATCTTCAGCGGAGGCAAGGAGCTATGCGGCCCGCAGTCCAGCGGCCTGATCCTGGGACGCCGCGACCTGATCGACGCCTGCATCCGCAATGGCAATCCTAACTACAGCATCGGCAGGCCCATGAAGGTCGGAAAAGAGGAGATGGTGGGCGTTCTCGCCGCCGTGGAGCGCTACCTGAAACTGGATCACGAAGCGCGCGAACGCTGGTGCGAGCAGGTCGTGGCGACGTGGAACGAAGCGCTGGATCGCCTTCCCGGAGTTTCCGCCCGCCGCGATTTCCCCAACGAAGCGGGCCAGCCCCTGCCGCGCAGCCTCGTCACAGTCAACGCCGCCGAAACCGGCCTGGACCGTGACGCTGTAATCGCGCAGCTATGGTCCGGCGAACCCCGAATAGCCGTCGCCCCCGCCGATCCGGGCTCCTTCTATCTTAATCCGATGACCCTCGACCTCGGCGAAGAACGCCTGATCCTCGACCGCTTGCAGAAAATTATTCTCGAATCTGCGCGTCAAATGGAAAACGTTCAATGATGCCTGGACACCAAAGGATTCGGCTTAAAAGTGTCGTAATCGGCTGGGCTATTTGCCTTGCCGTTATTGTAATTATTTCTTCCATAATGAGGAATAAACAGGTGGTTTCCGTCGAAAGGGCCGAAGCAACGATCCGCACAGGAATGTCATTGGATGAGGTTGCACTCTCGCTGGGGCAGGTGCCTGGCGCGTTCGATGGTTCCATCAAGTCGTTTGGCGCTGGGGATTCAATTGCACATTACGGCGTAACATTGGCCGAGCCCGGTTTCCAGTCAGATCATTATATATGGTTGTACCTTGACAAGAACAAACGAGTTACTACAGGTATCGCTAAGGTGTTTCGAAGGTTCGATGAAAAGTCGCAGCGACTTAAGCTTCGACCGTAGCTAAATGTTACTGACATATGGTACGCAGACGGACAACCACACCAAGGCAATTTTGCTAAGGAATACAGGAAATCAGGAATCATATTCCGCATAGGCATTCGTATCTCGCACTTACTGCAATCCTGTGAAAATTCTTTTGCATTGACTTCCTGGTTTCCTGCCTTCCTTAGCAGAAATGTCCTTGCGAAAGACCGCGATAGATAAGGATCGTGTCATTTAATCGCCGGAATAGCACGACTGCGTAAGCTGAGTTATTCGCGGTCGCCGCGCTGCAGCAGACCGACGCTATAGAACTCATACGAGGCCGCCGCATCGGGCACGTCTACCACATGGACCGTGAAGCGGGCGGGCACGCCGTTCTCCGGCATCGTCTCCGCGAACAGGTCGGCATAGGCCTTCGCATAGGCCTTCCGCAGGCGCTGGATCTCGGCCGCGTACCCGGCGGGATCGACAAGCGGATTCGAATCCTTGGGCTGGCATCCGAACGCATGCACCTCCAGAAAATCGATCTCCTGAAGCGATTGGCAGATACCGGCCACTTGCAGCCACCGCTCCCAGCACTGGAAGACCAGCGGTATCTCCTTCTCGGGGTCCATCCGCGTCACCGTGTCCAGCCCCAGCACGCCCGTCGCCGAATGACCACCCGTCAGCCCGGCGAAATAGATCTTTAGATCGCCGTCCGCCTGCTCCTCCGTCACCAGGCTGGAAAGAACCGGCCGCTCCCCGGAATAGTAGTAGGTCACCTTGCCGCGCTTCTTGATATTGAACGCCATAATTCCTCCCTTCTGTCATTCATACCTATTCTGTGTCAACGCCCAGGGTCATTCAGTTCTCGGCATGGGAATAAATTCCTCGCCTGTTGACGACACAATGTCCACCTTCGAGGACTTGACATAGAGTCCGCGAAGGCGGACATTTTGCTTTCTAAAGCAGAGGACTTCAGTCCCACGGGCAACGAGGCAAGTACTGAATGTCACTGATCAACACCCCGTCACCGCAGGAGTCGCAACGGTTCGCGCCGAACCACGTAATCAGAGATTGTACTTCCAATCGGTAACGAACGCGTAACGCAAAGAGAGACTATCAAATGCACGATCGGCGCAGCTTCATCAAGGGGACGATAATGGCATCGGCGGCAATGACAGCCGGAGCGGAGCGGGGCGAGGCCGCCGTGCAAGACCGCCCGAAGATCGAAATCGTCGGCGATTGGCAGGTGCGCGTGGGTGCGGGTGAATGGCGGGTCGGGCGCGCGACGGTTCGGGTAGCGCACCCGGTAACGCTCGACGTCTATCAGCCGGACTATGTCATCGCGGAAGACGAGAAGTACGAATCGCTGCCGATGTTCGACCCGAAGGCCGCGCCCTGGTCGCGCGGTGCGAAGCTGAAACAGCTTGTCACGTTTGAGACCACCGCTCCTGACATGCTCGTACCGGAAAGCCTCGTCCTCAAATCCGGGCCCGGCGCCGCGGAGCGCTATGTCGCGGGCAAGGACTATGCGGTCGAGCCGCGTTGGGCTACAATCGGGCGACTGCCTGGAGGGATCGGCCCCGATC
>JAYTEU010000735.1:0-3733 GCA_043734985.1 Chthonomonadaceae bacterium | reverse complement strand
GGGAATTCGCGAGTTCAAATTGCAGTTCAGTAATTACCATTTGCTCCACAATGCTCAATCCGGCGCGCGCCACCGGTTCAGCGCACCGAGTCCAATTCTGCTCGTCGTCAAAAAGATGCGGCAGGCCCGGACAGCCGCCCGCCCGATCGAAACTCGAGATTATCCGCCGCGGGATCCGAAAACGGACTGCTGGCCGAAGAGGCGATCGAAACATGAACACTGTCCGAAGTCGGCTGCATAGTCGGCGCCGGTAATACCGTGTCGACGGGCCGATTGACCGCTATAATGACAGTCAAGGCGACTGCGGCAAATCCCAGGCCAATAGCAGGAAGGCGCCTGCCGCCTGCCGCCTCCCCCGAGAGGCCCAGCCATCCCGAAACGCGATGTAAAAGGGACGGCGCGAGCATCGTCGAGGGATCGACAGTATCCAGCCTTGCGTGAAGCGCGGCCACAAAGTTGTCGCTCGTATCCAGCCGCGGCGCGAGACGCAGGAACTGAACCGTCTCCTGGACCTCACGGACTTCCACGGAGCAGGCAGCGCAGCCGGCCAGATGCTTCTCGACCTCCAACGCCCGACGCGCGGAAAGCGAGTTGTCGATGTACTCAGAAAGCATCGCATGCACTTTGCCGCACGACGAATTGTCTCTATTATTTACAGGAAACATTTCGGTCACTCGGTTCTTTCCCCACAGGTCTCGCCCTACCGTGCCAATTCAACACCGGTCAGATAAGGCGCCAATTTGTCCCTCAGAGCAGCCCGCGCATTGAACAATCGCGACTTCACGGTCCCAAGCGGACACCCTGCGATCGCGGCAATTTCATCGTAAGGCAGTCCCTCTACGTCGTATAAGAGGACCACCGCTCTAAGCTTGTCTGGAAGATCACGAAGCGCTCGATCTAGATGCGCTCCCAACTCCTTGTTCAGCAGCAGACGCTGCGGATCGTGAAGTTGATCCGGGATGTCGCGCTGGCTTTCGCCCTCCTCGTCTTCGCCTTCCCGCGACAGAGAGGCAACCATGCCCTGCGATTTCCGGGATCTCCGGCTATAATCGATACAAAGATTCGTTGCGATGCGAAAGAGCCACGTATTCAGACTGGCGCGACTTTGAAACGATCGTATGCTTGTATACGCACGAACAAATGTTTCCTGCGTAAGATCCTCCGCATCCTGGATGGAGGGTATCATACGATGAATATAGTTGAACACTTTGCTCTTGTATCGCAGGACGATCTCATTGAAGGCAGCCCGATCGTTGGCCTGCGCACGCTGCACGAGCGCCGTGTCTGCTACCATGGCATTCCCCAGAGCGAACATAAACTGCTCCGTTTTGTGCTGATTAATTGTAGTCATAGACGCGGTATCGAAGTTATTGTTCATTCAGCCGACAGTATCCGTCGTTTTCCGTGCGATCACATCGCCCGCACTGACCCAAAGCCCGTCCAAGACCATCCCATGCCGCCAGAAAACGTCCGGCCGAAACCTGATGAGAGCATAGCCGAAACGGCCGTAGGCAATGCTGCGCCTTCCTGGAGATCGAGATTGCAAGCGATGCCCGCTGCGCTTGCGTCGCTGACTCCGCAGGACCGCCGGATGTTTGCACTGCGCACTGTCGGTGTCCTGCTTCTCGTGCTTACGCCGCTATTTCTATGTATCTATCGGGCCGCTCCGGATCCGGCCATGCTCACATCGGACCCTGGCGTATTGCCCGTTGCCTGGCCCGGCGGCAGAATCGTCTGGACGGTCGGAATTGCACTCCTTCCCTTGTTCATCGTCTCGGTCGGATTCTACACATGGCGTCGTATTTGTCCATTAGCATTCTTTGGGCGAATGAGCGAGTGGCTTGAGTGGCCGGATAAGCGCACGACGCCGAACGCGAATTTGAAGCGAAAGCGCGTGCCGAAATGGTTATCGTCGTACTACCCCGTGCTGACATCCTCTTTTCTTGTGCTTATGCTCGCACTCCGACTGCTGCTGATCAACTCCGACGCGGTCGCGCTCGCACTGTCGTTCGCCGGTCTCTGCGCGTTGGCGGCGCTCTGCAGTTTTTTCTTTACCGGCAAAACCTGGTGCAATTTCATCTGCCCTGTCGGCACTATCGAGCGAATCTACACCGATACGGACCGTCCGGCATTCCGGCAAAACTCCCAGTGCGCGAAGTGCACCGGCTGTAAGACCGTTCCCTCCGGGGGACTCTGCCCGGATATCAACCAGGAGAACGACTATTGGCAGGAGATCCGGCTTCGATCGCGAGTGTGGGCATTTTATAGCTGGCCCGGCTTTGTACTGGGATTTTACCTTTGGTACTACCTTCATAAACCCTACTACTGGCATACGCCGGGGCATCGTCCGGATTTCGCCGCCGCCTCGCTTCTCCCGGCAGCGGCCGGGACGGATTGGGGTTACTATCTCTCCGGAGACTGGACTCGCCAGCCCAGCCCGTGGCGAGACTGGCTCAATCCCGGCCTTGGGTTCCACAATCTGCCTGCTCCCATTGCGGACATTCCAACGATCGTTGCAGCGCCGCTCACCTTATTAATTTCCGGAGCGCTCTCATTCCTATTGTTTGCTTGCGCCGAGCAAATCTGGCGCGCATATTCGAGCCGGCGCGGGATCGACGCGGATCGGTCACTGGAATCGGCGCGTCACGGACTCTTTTCAATCGCCGGATTCAGCGGATTCGTGCTGTTTTACCAGTTTGCCGGCGCGCCGACGTTTAGTCATTTGCCCTACGGTCTCTACGGATTCTTCCGATTCGGCGTGGCCATGCTGGCAACGATTACCCTCATAACACGACTGCGACGAACGCGCGCGCGACAATTACAGTACGATCAGGCCCGAAAGTGGCTCCAAAGATGGCCGCTGCCGGACGTGCCGCCGCCCAATGATCTGGAGGAGGCATACCGCCTGGTGACGGAGCACCTTCGAACGTCCGAGGACCGCCTTCAGTTGTACCAGAACACGATTCGAGGCATGTTGGCGGACAACCTGATTACGGCTACCGAAATAGGCCTGCTCGACCGCATGGCGGAGGATCTGGGCCTCGGAGACGCGGAAAAAAAGAAAGTCGTGCGGCAGTTGAGTAGTCAGTATCCCGGCCTCTTCACGGGAACACTTAGCGATAGCCTTCGGCTCCTCGGCTATCGCGGCGAGCTGGAACGGTCCATTTCCGAGAACCGTGGCATTTTGCCGGATGAGGGCGCGCTGAAAGCGATGCAGAAGCGGTACCGGGTACAGGCCGATGAGCACGCGGCGATATTGGCGGAACTTCGCGACCCGCATAGCGCCAGGACCGAACATCTCCAGCGCGAGGTTGAATCTTATCTTGCGGCCAGGGACGAGGCGACGTTGTTAAACGGGAATTTAGCGCCTGCGATTCGGTTTCTTCAGCACGAGCTCATGGTACGCCTGGCGGATGAGCGATACCATATTTTGGAAATCGCAAACCTGTACGGCGCGTCGGGCGAGCTGACCGGTCTCTCAGCCGCAGTGCGCCAAGGCGACACAGCGTCGATCGAGAAAGCGGCGGGTTGGATTCGCCGACATCTCCCGGACTCCGTGTCTGGACTGGTTGCAACCGCTATCGCAAAGCCGCCCGTTAGCGCCGCGGCGTCCCCCAGCCCCGAGCAGCTTACCCGAATGCTCATCCGCTGGAGTCAGGATGGAGACGTAGTACTCCGCGCATCGGCGGTCTATGCACTCAGCGTGAGCGTCGGCTCAGACCCGGTCACGCGG
>JAYTEU010000734.1:0-3181 GCA_043734985.1 Chthonomonadaceae bacterium | reverse complement strand
AACCGGCGCTATCGAAGTCGAGGTCCAGGATATCGAGGTCTTAAACGCCTCCAAGCCGCTGCCGTTCCAAATCGCCGACGAAGCCAACATGACCCAGGTGGACGAGACGCTGCGCATGAAATACCGCTACCTCGACCTCCGCAGGCCGGTCATGTACCAGCGGCTCGAACTCCGGCACAAGGCCGTCAAGCTGATCCGCGACTACTTCGACACGCGCGGCTTCCTGGAGATCGAGACGCCCCTCTTCACCAAAAGCACGCCCGAAGGCGCGCGCGACTACCTGGTGCCGTACCGCCTCGACCCGGGCAGCTTCTACGCCCTCCCGCAGTCACCGCAGCAGTACAAGCAGCTCTTGATGGTGGCCGGGTGCGACCGCTACTTCCAGATCGCCCGCTGTTTCCGCGACGAGGCTCAGCGCGCCGACCGGCAGCCGGAGTTCACGCAGCTCGACGTCGAGATGTCGTTCGTCTCGCAGGAGGACGTGCTGGAGGTGGCGGAGGGCTACACGCAGTACGTGGTCAGCCGCCTGAGCGAGAAGGAGATGCTCGCGCCCTTCCCGCGCTTCACCTGGGACGAGGCGATGCGCCGTTTCGGCAGCGACAAGCCGGACATTCGGTTTGGCCTCGAACTGGTCGACCTCACCGAAATCGCGAAAACGACCGAATTCCCGGTCTTCCTGAGCGCGGTGGAGGGCGGCGGCCAGGTGAAGGCGATCCGCTATCCCGGTGGAGCGAAGCTCTCCCGCAAAGAGACGGACGACCTCCAGACCTTCTGCCGGGAGTTCGGCGCAAAGGGTCTTGGGACCATTGCGGTCACGGAGCCAAATCCCCAGAGCGTCAAGTCCGCCCTCTCCAAATTCCTCACCGACGACCAGATGGCGCAGATTCTCGCGACAGCCGAAGCGGAACCCGGCGACCTGATCTGCATTATTGCGGACCCGAAGCCGTCCGTCGTCGCCAATGTACTCAACCGTCTGCGCCTGGAGATTGGCCGCCGCCTTGGCCTGCGAGACCCGAACAAGCTCTACTTCAGCATCATCACGGACTTTCCGCTGGTGCAGTGGAACGAGGAGGAGGGCCGCTGGGACGCGGAGCATCACCCGTTCACCATGCCCTACGAGGAACACTTGCAGTACTTCGACACCGACCCGGCCAAAATCCGCGCACAGTGCTACGACCTTGTCTGCAATGGTCAGGAATCGGGCTCCGGCAGCATCCGAATCCATCGGCCGGACATCCAGGCGCGGGTATTCTCGCTGCTCGGCATCTCGGCCGAGCGCCAGCAGGAGCGCTTCGCCCATATCCTGGAAGCCTTCTCCTACGGCGCGCCGCCCCACGGCGGCTTCGCGACCGGCATCGACCGCCTTATCATGAATCTGGTGGACGAGCCGAACATCCGTGAAGTGATGGCGTTCCCGAAGATGGGCCTCGGCTACGACCCCCTGATGGACTCGCCCTCGAAAGTGGACGAAGCCCAGCTAAAGGAACTCGGCCTGAAGATCGTGCCACATAGGAAGAGCTGAGAGGATTCCTCTTACAAAGTCGCAGTGACGCAAAGGAGAAGCGGAGTTTGAATCACGCAGAGGCACAAAGGCGCCAATAAGAACACAAGTCTGGCACGAATTCAGTCGCGCACTTGATGGGTTTTCAGTAATAAACACCGGTCGGTCAATCGAGCATTGTATCCGAAGGGCACGCGGCCGTAGGCCTGGTAACCGCTTGCGAGTGAGCGAAGGAATTCAGGCGGTGTGAAAGTATTCGCTAATATCGACTACGCAAAAAATACGTCGCTCCAGAATGCCTGGAGAGGTGCAATCAGGCGGAATCGAGGCAAATACGACCCGGTATTTCCGCCGATTTTGGCGATTTTCCGATTAATTTCACAGCCCCATTAGCTCTGTGCTATCCCTTCTATCGGAGGCGGACTAGTTGCCCGCTTCCCATGGAGGGCGATATGCCCAGAAGGCGACTGTCCAATAGAACCATCCGCGAAGTGGCTCCGGTCACGTGCGCGTCTGCTTGGGAGTCTTCTCGGCTTCTATGCGCACGTCGAATTTATAGCGAGCGAGCGAGATAATTAGCTCTACCCTCTCCATGGCGACTTTTGGCAAATCCATTAAGGATTAGTACGTCGGTATCGAGGATCATTCCTCAGACCAATCTCGTCGCTCGGCATTCGCGCGCAGCTCTTGGGCAATCACATTGGCGTCCCGTGGGTCACGCGCGTAGACCGAAGGCAACCCAGAAGCCTTCCAGACCGCCGCAATCTCCGCAGGCGTTTTGTCGCGTCTAGCCTTTGGCTTGCTCTGCAACAGTCGCAGCCGGACGAACTCGGGTAGGGCAAGGCCGCGCTCCGTGGCTTCGACCTCCAACGCAGCCTGCTGTTCCGGCACCAGATCGATTGTGAGTGTCATCCTGTCCTACTCTTTCCGGCCGTTTCAATCCTCGCCTACCACGTTTCAATCCTGGCCGCCCCAGGATGGAGTGCCCTCCGCAACAGTGACCCATTCGGCCGGACCGTCCATTCTCAAATCCCAGTTCTGAAGAATACGACACCAGAGTTCGCTTCGGACACGGACACCATAACCAGGAATTACCGCTGACCGGCGCCACCTTTCGGGCTGACGATCGCGACAATCACGGCTTTATGTTCTCCCAGAGGTCGGACGCGACCACGCGAGAAAGATGGCCGGGATTGGTGGTCGCCACGACGATCGACGCGGCGCCGATTCCACGGGTGAGAGCTTGCGCGGCCAGGATCACGTCCCCGTCAATCGCTTTCGGGTCGGCGGTGGAATGGACCGTGCGCCGTGCCTGCGCCCACAGATAGGCGGCGAGTCGCATGGCGTCCGTAGTGATCGGCAGGTAAGTGGTTATCGTCTGGAGTGCGCCGAGCCGAGCGATGTTTGGCGCAAGTCCGAGAAGATCGCGTTACTCAACGTCGCTCACGTCCACATTCCGCAGTGCAAGCCCTTCGGCCAACTCTGCGTCGATCTCAGCCCACCGGGCGTCTTCTGCCGCGCGCTCGTTCGGCGTCAGCTTGGCGTCTTCGGCGGCCCACTGCGCAAAAAGTTCGTCGGCGCGCCGTGCCCGCTCCTCCGGCGTGGTCGTCTCTTCACGCGGCAATGCCCGCTCCAGCAGATGGCGCACTGCTTCCACTTCATCGGTGCCTTCCGCCCTGG
>JAYTEU010000733.1:0-2809 GCA_043734985.1 Chthonomonadaceae bacterium | reverse complement strand
TGCGGGCGGCCTTCGGCGAGGGCGGTGTAGAAGTCGTCGATCTGGGCTTCGTGGCCGCTCAGGTCGATGGCGAAGGGGTCGGAGCCGCCGCCGGACAGGGCGCCCCGGTCGCTGAGCGTGGATAGTTGGTCCCGGCCGTCCAGCCCAAAATGCGTCACCCGGGCGTCGTCGAAGCCTGCTGAGCCGTTCGTGCCGTAGATCTCCAGGCGGGTCGCCAGATCGGGCCGGCAGCAGGTGGTGATTTCGATCGTTCCCCACGCGCCGCTAGCAAACCGCACGACGACGATTCCGAAATCCTCCGCCTCCATAGTGTGCGCGACGGTTTCGAGGTGCGCGTACTCCACCTCCTCGACCGGGCCCGCCATCCACACCATCAGGTCGAGCGAGTGGATGCCCTGGTTGGCGAACGCGCCGCCGTCCAGCATCCAGGTTCCCTTCCAGGTGTCCTTGGCGTAGTACTCCTGCGACCGCCACCACTTGACCGCAATGCTGCACGAGAGGATACGACCCATGCAGCCTGCCTCGATCGCCTCGTGAACGGCCCGCATGGCGGGGCTCATCCGCTTCTGGAAGATGCAGCCCAGGCGGACGCCCTTGCGATCGCACAACGCGATAAGCCTGTCCACTTTGGCCAGATCCACGTCCAGGGGCTTTTCGGAGAGTATGTGGATGCCCTGCTCCGCCGCAAGCAGGCCGTGGTCGCCATGGTAGCCGCTGGGCGAGCAGATGTGCACCACGTCCATGCCGGCATCCCGCACGAACTCGGCATAGTCCGTCCAGACCGCGGCGTTATGCTGCTCGCCCATTCGGGTCGCGCGGTCGGCACGCTCGTCGCACACCCCAACGATTTGAACGTCCGGGCGGCGCTCCAGTATCTTCAGGTGCTCGTTGCCCATCCCTCCGCAGCCCACCAGCCCCACGCGAACCTGCTTACTCATATTTCCCTTTACTCTTCATGATCTGAAATTGCGCGCGGAGATCGATCGTTCGCTCCGGCGGGTAGCGGGCTGCCGGGAACCGGCTCCTGCCTCAGCACGGGGCGCACCCGTACGTTTACCTCGTGCATCAACTTACGGACCGGAAAGACCCTGCCCACGCCGAGATAGGCATCGAGGAAGTTCCACGTCACCAGGCCGTCTTCGCTCTCCGGCTCCAGCAGATAGGCGGCGAGCGTGCCCAACGGCTGGGCAGTTCGGACGATGACGGAGCCGGTTGGAAAGGTGATGGTCTCCCGCGCGAACCGGCCCTTTAGCCCAACTTCGCGGTGGCCCTGAGACGATCGGACCGAGCGGTCTACTGTGTCGATGGTGAAGCTTTCGACCTCCGTTGTGAGCGGCGCGGTAAGCTCCTCCATTCGGACGCCGTGCATCTGCAAGTTCTCAATGGCAGGACGTAAACCTGGGTCTGCCGGCAGAAGATAGATTATAGCTGCGGGAACTGTCCGCGTTGCCGCGAACGTGCCGTAGTCGAGCATCTTAACAGGCGTGACCTTTGCCTTGGCCATCGCCAGCATGTCGTGCCCGGATCGGGGGTTGGGAACCTTCGTCACTTCGCCGACCAGCATCTCGATCGGATGTGGCAGCGGCCGCATCGCATAGGCCACGCCGATTTGGGGCGGGGCGGATCGGCCGCCGGTCCGGGCGGCATCCGCGTCGAGGCGCTTCGTCAGCGCGCGGATTTGAGCGCCGTGCGCGGCGGAGTATTTGCAAATCTCGTCGACGAAGGCTTCGGTGACCTCGACGCGCCTGCGGAAATCCAGGTAGCTGTAGGCTTCGGACAGGATCGCCAGCCGGTTGCGGAAGCCCACGTAGTTCGTCCCGACCCTCGGCTGCTGCGAAAAGGCGCGCCAGGTCCGCTGCTCCTCCTGGCCCGGGCCGGGGGCGCGGCCGGAAAAGTTGCCGTAATAGTAGGTGCGATAGCCGTGCTGCTCGAGCATGGTTTCCGCGATCGCCGGCATCATTTTGTCGCGGTGAAAGGCAGACAAGCGCGGGTCGATGGTCGGGTTCAGCGGAATGGAGTAGGTCAGATGGTAGCCGTGGTAGGAGCCGTCGGTCGTATGCAGATCGACGGTGAGATGCGGGTCCCATTCGTTGAAGAGGCGGATGAGCGCACGGGTCTCCGGAGCGTCCATCTTGATGTAGTCGCGATTGAGGTCCAGACCCTGAGAGTTCTCCCTATCGCCGACGCCTCCAATCGGGCCATACTGCTCCGTGCGGTGCTGCGGGCTGATCTTCTCGTTGCCGTCGGCATTGTAGATAGGCGCGATCAGCAGTACGATCTTGCGCAGCATCTGCCGGGAGCGGCCGGTAACCAGCCTCTGCGCGTAGTGCAGAACGGCCTCCTTGCCCTCCACTTCGCCCGCATGTATATTGGCCATCACAAAGACGATCGGCTTGCAGGACGCTGCCGCCTCCGCCGGCGTCGAGACGGGCGGGTCCGACAGGATCATGAGCGGCAGGTCCCGGCCATCGTGAGACCTGCCGAACGTCGCCACGCGCACGAGAGGGCTTCGCTTACGTAGCTCCGCGATGTAGCGCGTCACGTCCTCGAAGCGGCTCGTCTCTTCATAGTTCGTCTGTTCGGCGCGTGTCACCATGGCAGCGCTCCCGTCAATCTGCACCGGGCCGGGCAAAACGCCCACAAGCAGCATCGCGATGGATGCCTGCACAAATTTCATGGATACGTTCCCATCGTGGATGATAAGCTGCGGGCGCCATCTGGCCAGCGCCGCCCCCAGTCTGCACTTGCGCGAACGCCCGTGGCACGGTGCAAATGTTCGGCAGTATGGCCCGGTTCTCCTTTCCGTCTG
>JAYTEU010000732.1:0-6897 GCA_043734985.1 Chthonomonadaceae bacterium | reverse complement strand
ACCGGCGCCGCGCCCGATTTCGCGGTCACGTCGGTGAAAGTTCCATCGCCGTTATTGTGAAACAGCTTGTTGGTGGATGCGATATAGTTGTGAGGATTGCAGGAGTCGCGCACATTGTTCGGCCCGTAGCAGACGACATCGGTTGCAACGCTCCACTCGCAGTAGCGCATTACATAAAGGTCGAGCTTTCCATCTCCGTCGTAATCGAACCAGACGGCCCCGGTGGAAAAGCCTCCGACCTCCAGCCCTGCCTTTTTCGTAACGTCCGTGAAGGTCCCGTCGCCGTTGTTGTGGAACAGCTTGTTCTTGCCGTAGCAGCAGACGTACAGATCGGGCTTGCCGTCGTTATCGTAGTCGCCTACGGCCGCGCCGATGCCGTAATCCGTCTCCACGCCGTGGAAGGCGTTCGGCGCGAGGCGGAAATGCCCCTTGCCGTCGCCCAGATACAGTCGCTGCTTGAAATCTCCCTTGGTCTTGCCGACGCAGTCGCCCAAGGGCTTGGGCTGAGGAAAGTAGATGTCGAGATTGCCGTCGCCGTTCGCGTCGAAGACCGCGGCGCCGGCGGCGACCTGCTCGGGAAAGTAGTGGAGGCCGCACCCGCCGTGCGACTGTTTGAAGGCGATGCCCGCCTGCTCCGTGACGTCCAGGAAGAGAGGTGTCGTCTGTGCGGTCGGATCGGCGGAGCCATTGGTCTTAACGATCGGCGGAGACGCTCCGGGGGACTTGCCGGAACTGCCGGGGCACCCTGAAAGCCCGATGAGTAAGGCCGGCAGGAGCGCCAGGCAAATCGTCGCAGATGTCCTGCGCGCATTGTGCACGGACGTTTCGCCGCCCATCATTTACGCTCGGCAGTCGGCATCTGCGCCTTATCGATCGCGTCGATAGCGCGCTGAGCGGCGACACTCTTCGGGTCGAGCTTCAGCGCCTGATCGTAAAGATCGCGCGCCGGGCCCCACATCTTGAGGTCGCGATAGCGATCGGCACGAACAAGGATCAAGTTGACGGCGCCCGGATACTGTGCGCTGAGAGATTCCAGGTGACGCATCGTTTCATCGTTAGCGGTCATTCGCGTTGCCATTTTTGCCGCAACAGA
Organism: Chthonomonadaceae bacterium; assembly: GCA_043734985.1. Lineage (GTDB taxonomy): Bacteria > Armatimonadota > Chthonomonadetes > Chthonomonadales > Chthonomonadaceae > DATGJU01. Next base: position 5,804 of record JAYTEU010000732.1, on the reverse strand, counting down.
CGCACGTTTAGGATCCCCCATTCGCGTATAGATACCCGCAAGCTGCTGGTAGGGGTAAGACCGGTTCTGGTTGAGCAGCAGGGACTTTTCAAACGCAACCCGGGCTTCTTCGAAATTCAGAGCTTTGAGGCAAGCGGAGCCGAGGCGGTCCCAATAGCTCGTATTGTTCGGCGCAAGCTCGACAGCCTTCTTGCCGTTTTGGATCGCTTCCTGTAAGGAGTGCGGATCGCTCTCGTATTGATAGGATTCGGCGAGGAGATAGTAGAAGGCTGGTATCTTCGGCTTACGTGCTATTGCCTGCTTTAGGAAGGTACGCGCTTCGGCATACTTGCCATTGCTTATCAGGATCTGGCCATAGTCCGCGGCCACGTTGGCGCGGTCCGGGAGGAGTTCGACCGCTTTCTGGAGATGTGGAAGACAGCCCTTTTTATCGTGCAGGAGGAAAATTGAAAGCCCCAGTTGATACTGGTTCTGGCCATTTTCCGGGTCCTCTTTCGCCAGCATTGTGTAGAGGGCACGTGCTATCTGAAGAGGCGCGCGGATCTCATCTTCGTTCGGGTTCTCCATGGCGAACTCCAGTGCAGACGAGGCAACTATTATCTGGCTGCCCCGGTCCTTAGGATCGAGAACAAGCGCCTGCCTGCCCGTGGAACCGGCATCCCGAAATCTGCGCAGTTGGTAGAGCGTTGCCGCAAGACCCTGCCAGCCTTCTATATTTTTCGGCGAGGTCTGAGTGATCCTGCGATATGACTGTTCGGCTGCGTTAAGCCGACCGAGCGCGAGTTCGGTGTTTGCGACCGCAATCACGGCGTCCGGGCTTTTCGGGTCGAGCTTCGTTATCTCCATCAGTTCCGGGAGGGCCTCCTTAAGCAGTCGGAACTTCTGTAACTCGCCGGCGAGGGCCCATCTGGCAGGGACGTCTTTGGGATTTTTCGCGATCGCCGCCCTAAGCTGCGCGATCTTTTGTTCGTTGGCGCCGGCCTCTGAAATGGCTTGCTGCTGCACGGCCAAACGCTGCTGATAGGCTGCGTAGTCCTTGCGCGCCTTCCCATATTGAGCTTCAGAGCGGAGCCGAACGGCAATTGCCGCGATCACAACCAGGGCAACGAGGATAACTATAGCGATCCTGCGGTTTAGAGGGTTGTTCATCTAGAATTGCTTTTTGGACGCCGGACGGGCGCTTCTATGCCGACCGGCATTATAGGTAATATCCGGCAGAAAGGGCACGGAGTTGCGAGACCTGGTGATCGAAGGACACAGTATAAAAAGGTCCCACAATCCGATTGTGGGACCAACATGCGGCTTGCTTGCGCCATTAAAGGCGGGCGAGCTACGGGATGTAGGTTATGGTGCCGCCGGACTCGTTGCGCGGCACGCCGCCTACGTTCGTACGATCCCATACAACGCAGGTCGCGTTTCCATTGTACCACTTCGAGTGACCATCTCCGAAGGCATAGTTGGCGCCTCCCTTGTGAGCGCGCAGGCGATCCGACTGCCCCCACTGGGAATGGGTTCCCGTTTTGCAGAGTGCATCGACCTTCGTGCCATAGGTGTTGCCATCCCAGCCCGGATCGGCGTTGTTGTCGCCGTTGAGTTGATGGGCATGCCCGCCATTCCAACCCCACTCCATGCTGGATTCGCAGGAACTCTCGCCGGTCGAGCTCGCCTTCGACGATTCCGAGAGGAGGACGGTTACGGCCGGGAACCGCAACTTGGCGAGACTGCTGGCGGACCCTTCGCGCGCATCCAGGCGGCTGTTAAGCGAATAGTTGACGGCTCCGGTGGGTTTGGAGTCATCCCCGCCAGCGTCGATATTGACGCCTGTATCGTTGCTGGGACACTTGAAGACCTGCGCGCTCTTGATATACGGCTGAACCGTCTTATCCCATCCGATGTAGGTATTGGGCCACGGTCCCCACGGCGAATCCGGCTTTTTGTCACCATAGGGCATGGGATTTTGTGCACCGACACTGCCGCACCAGAGCCAGAGCGGAAATTTTTCATCGTAGTCCTGCACGTATTGCAGAAGGCCGAGCCCTAATTGTTTGGTATTGCTCAAGCAGCTCGTCTGCCTGGCCGACTCACGCGCTTGCGCGAAGACCGGAAAGAGAATCGCCGCCAGGATGGCTATGATGGCTATAACGACTAGCAGCTCGATTAATGTAAATGCGTTTCGTACTCGTGTCAAAGGTTAGCCCCTCTTGATAAATCCCCGCCATGCGGGAGTGTATTGCGTAAATCAGAAACGTGCCTGGCTGGCCTCAGTGAACGCCGGTACCGGAACGTGGCGGTCATTGCCCCGACATTCCTCCACCCGGCCTCATAGCGCCCGGCCTCATGCCACCTGGCATGCCGTTGGGAGCACCAGAGCCCGCAGGCGGTCCTGCTGTCTCCGGTTTTGCCACCATCGGACCACCATTCGGCATGTACTTTTTGCGCATATCGGCGGAATCCCCTCCGCCCGACGGTGCGAATACCTTGAAACCGACAAATGCGATGATTGCGATCACAATGACTATTATAAGTCCCATCACTGCGGGATTGACAGACTGCTTCATTAATTCACCTCCTTCCGATGTGTAGATGTCCCGTCGACCTAAAACAGCATGTTGATAGTCGTATTATAGCCCACAGACCCGCAAGGTGCAATAGGCGCCTCCGATATTTTATGAAAATAGTTTAAGGCGTATGTGCGCCTTGTGTACACCAGCATGGAATAAGGTAGGCGATTCCTGGCTGTCGGGTTGCCGATCTGCTGTGTGATATTGTGTTTCAACGGTTCGATCGGTGCAGCGCTCAGTATTGCATCGCGGCCGCGTCAAATGTCTATGGAGCCCGATAGAGAGAGGTATCCGGAAAGAACGCCGCCCACGCATACCATTCGCCGTGAAACGAGTTGAGCCGCGCTAGATCGTGGCCGGAAAGCGGACCGGACACCGCATGGCCTTCGATGGTCCAGTGCGTGCCTGTTTCCTTATCGATGAACGCCAAGTCTCCGTTCGCGGCCTTGATCGCCTCGAAATGGTGGATCGATCCGTCGATTTTCGGAGATACCGCCACGGCTGAAACGGTCTTCGGATCGAAGAGCACGGTGACCGGTTCGTCGCCGATCCTGTCTTCGACCGCGCCGGACGATGCCTGGAGAGCCTTGAAGGTATAAGCGCGGTGAAGGGCTGCTGCTTTGCCTGTCGCTCCTCCTATCGGGACGGAAACTCCCAGAATACGCTCGAACATGTCCAGGCGCGTGTCGGTTCGAGTGACTGTCGGCGCGAAGAACTCCATGTCTTTTGGAAATGCGCTCATGGCGCGTTTATGCTCGCTGGTTTCTGCGTAGTACTCCCGGTCCGTGGCATCGGGTGACATCACAAGCGTATCTCCATGCAGCCGCTTCCACTCAGTCCAGGTGGTATCCAGCAATGCCCCCATTTTGAGCTTTTTACCAAGCAGCGGCCCTGTAACGAACTGGCCGGTATTCGGCAGGAAGACGCTCTGGGTCTCCCGGTCGCAGAGCGCGATCGTGCCGTTATAGAGTCCATAGAACTCGAGGTCCCGCGTCTTCCCGTCGAGCGTGGCATCATATAGGATCGCGGTACCGCACATGTCGCAGTACGTGACGGCAAACCAACTGGCCTCGTTCGATGCGGAGAATACCTTATCATTGACGACGTGATGGAAGCCGACGTAGCTGGACGGATAGGCGCGGCTCTGCCCGGCGATGGTGACTCCTAGGACATAGTCCATGGGCGACATGAAGTCCGCTTTGGCGGCGGGGACCATGTCCGGCGAAGTGAGCGCGTGAAACCGAACAGTCGAGCGGCCGTCCCACAGCGCGCGGCGCTCGACGTCTTTTGCGATAGGTGGAGATGCGGTGACCAGTCGATAAAGTCCACCGCCGCAGACGATGAGACCCACGAAAATGGCAGCGAGCTTAGAGCGTGCGAGCATTACTTTCCGTTCGATAAAGTGATTCGCAGGTCCATAACGCCCTACATTTTCATTCCGGGATGATGATGGCGCGGCACGGCTTCGTGCGAATAGGGAAAGGTTGCGAGTGCCCACGGCGTCGCGGTCGGATCGCCCTCGCGGACCTTGTAGAATCGGTCCATCTGGAGATCGCGAATGACCTGCTTCTGCTGTGTCACCGGCCAGAACACCTCGACCTGTTCGATGCGGGTCGCCTTGCCCAGCCCGATCTCCATCCGAAGAGGATTGGCGCCGAAACTGCCGCCGGTACCCACGGTGCGGTGAATATCGCGGCGGCCCGTGGGAGTATCGACCGTGACCTTGACGCGCGCTCCGATAGCGGCCCGGTTGGTCTTGGTTCCTTCAAACTTCAGCGTGACCCAATGGTTGGAGTGCCCGGGGTTCTCATAGAATGAAAACCAGGCTGTATCCGCGTCTCGAATTCCGCCCATGCTCTCCAGGATATCCTGCTGGCCATCGTTGTTCAGATCGGCAAAGGCGATTGCGTGACCTTTCTGCAGATGGCCGAGTCCGGCGGAAGTGGTCACATCGTGGAAGTATTTCCCCTCCGCATTGTGGTATGCCAGGTTAGGTACCAGGAAGGACAAATCTGGGGTTCCAGTGCCAATATAGAAATCCTGCCAGCCATCGTTATCGAAATCGCCGACATTGATCCCCATGCCCCACGTTACGCGATCCACATGTGCCGCCTTCGTGACGTCGGTGAATGTGCCGTCCCGGTTATTGTGGTATAGCCGCGGACGCTCATCGTGAAGTGGCAATCCCAGATAATCCGCGGCAAGGTCACCCACTTCAATGTTCATAAAGCTGTAGGAGGAGACGAAGAGATCGGGCCATCCATCGTTGTCATAGTCAAATGCCAGGCATGAAAAACTGAACCTGGGCGCTTCGACTCCCGCTTTGCGGGCGATGTCAGTAAATTTCCAGGGGCTTTTTGGTCCGCCTCCAGGCGAAGCAGGCCCATCGTTATGAAACAACACGTTCGATCCCCCCTGCACGGAAAGGAACAAGTCCGGGCGGCCGTCGTTATCGAAATCCGCGCTGACGACGCCCTTTACAAAGCCCAAGTAATCCAGGCCGCAATCCTTTGACACGTCGGTGAAGGTGCCATCGCCATTATTGCGGAACAGCTCGCAAGGGTTGGGATCATCGTCTTTAGATTCATTTCCGATGAAGAGATCGACGAAACCGTCGTTATTGTAGTCGAGCCAGGCTGCGGTCTGAGTCGGATGGTAGCGAAGCAGTCCCGCCTGCTCCGTGACGTTGGTGAACGTACCGTTTCCGTTGTTGCGGAGCAGGGAGAGCGGCCAGTGGCCCTGGTGGTTGTACCAGGCGCCGCGCAGAACGAGGACATCGGGCCAGCCGTCGTTGTTGTAGTCGGTCTGCATCATATTCAGGCCGCTGACCTCTCCGATGAGACCCGCCTCTTTCGTGCGGTCGGTGAACTTGCCGTTGCCGTCGTTGTGAAAGTAGCGAAGCTGGTCTGTGATGCCGACTGCGGAGACCATCACATCGAGGAGGCCGTCGCCGTCGAAGTCTTCGACGATCACGCCGCCGGAGAGACGCTGCATCTCCATCCCCACGCTTCCGGCGATGTCCTTAAAGCGGCCGATATCGCAGTCCGATTTGAACTTGGAGGGATCGATAAGCCATTGCGTCGGCACCTTGGCGGGATATTCGCCGAGCGTCATATAGGAGATATTGAGCAGCCAGCGCGCCGACAGGTCTTTCGGGTGCTCCGCGAGAACCTCCAGGAGCGTTTTGACCGCGCCCCGCGCCCCGCGCTGCAGCTTGTGGACGCCGCCGCCTGCAATGGGGAA
>JAYTEU010000731.1:0-2426 GCA_043734985.1 Chthonomonadaceae bacterium | reverse complement strand
TCATCCGCAATATCGTCAAGGTGCGTGATCGGCGGTTTGTGGCCGACCATGGCGAGGTCCTGAAGTAGCCTGGCTACGGCGGCGGGGCAGGTCGCCCAGGCGAAAACTCCCTTCGCCGAACGTACGGGAAAGGCCAGCACGCGCGCATCGGTGACCGAGACCGCTCCGGCATGGTCTTCATGGTTCGTGTCCGCGCCGAAGAGCGTCGTGACATCTTTGTGGTTGTCCGCTGCTTCTGAGGTCGAAGCATCGCCGCCGGACACAAGGCTCGCACGGTATCTATCCCGCAGGACGCCTTTTATCGAACTGCCCTGGACGATCGGCCAACCTGTGAAACGCTCGCGCTGAATAGGCAGGTCGATGGCGCCGACGGAGGTTCCGGCGCCGGGGTGCATGGCGGTCTGCGCCCTCAGAAACAGGATCGCGTTAGACATATTCCCATTCTCCTCTTAGGCACAGGCCCCATCCGGCCTGGCGGTCGTTTTCGTCGTCGCTAATGTTGGCGCCATGCGGGTCGGCCGGCGGGTCGGCTGGCGGGTCGTCGCGTATCTCCCAGAAGTAGATTGCTCCTGAACTGACGGCAGCGCGCGTAGGCAGCGGCTGGTTACGAAGACTGTCCCAGCCGGAATAAGTCATTGGTGCGTCGACGATGGCTCCGATCAGGTCACAATAATCCGAAAGGCCACGCGGATACCAGGAGTTGCCTGCGAAGAGGCCGGGGGTGGCAAGATAGGTACTGAACCTGCCCAACGCAGGCGGCCATTTTCCGGGTTTCGGCAGGTGAGCGGCATCCTCGCAGAGCTCAATGCCGGCCACTTTGCCCTCGCCGCCGAAGCGGAGAAAGGGCTGGCGGGATAGCGCGGCTCGGATTACCGGCTTCCTATCCTCGTCCGTACGGATGTCGACGCGGAAGCTATAGGCGACCGGAGCCTTGTTATTTTCATGGGCTTTTGAATTGTCTCTTCGTGAATCGCGGAGTCGGAGGAAGGAGACCGAGTATATCTGACCCTCGCGCGTTGTGTTCCGGTTCGAGTCCATGCCGATACCGAGCCTCGGTTCGAATTGGTAGATTTCGCTGGAAGGCGTAATGTGTCCGACCTCCGGCCTTTTTGCTGAATGGAGCATGTGGGCTTGAAGCGTATCCGCCTTGACGAAGCCCTGTTCCGGCCGCTCCATTTCGCCCGGGGTTGGCGGCCAGCAGGGCCTTAGGCGCGGATGCGGATCGGGCGGCGTGCCGGAGTTCGGCAGAATGCGCCGACCGGGCATAACGTCGAGAGTAGCAAGTGGACCAAGGCGATGCAGGTATTGCGGATCTCCCATGCGGCGCACAATATGAAGCGGGATGGGCATAAGCGGTGAACCGGTGCCGCGATGGCAGAGCAAGGGACCGGCCAGTTCGGCGCCTAGCACCCAGCGGGCCGGGTGCGTTTCGGGAATAGCGGCCAGAAGCGTCTGTTTCTGCCTTTCGGCGACGGTCATTCCGTTCGCGGTATGGGAGCGCGCCGCCCTCATTCCGGAAAGGTCGGCCCCAAACTGAGTCAGCAGCCAGGTTCGGAGGGCTCCGGCGGCCGTCTGGGGTGACGGGAGCTGGCTGAGGGCAGCGGAGCCAGCGTCGAATGGGCGCGGCTCGCGGAACAGGGCGACATCTGCGGGTGTAAGGATCAAGCTGCAAACATGGGAAAGATCTGCCATGGTTATTCCTCTCCTCTCGCCAGGAATATCGCCACGCCGACCAGGTCAAGGTAGCGGTCGAACGCAAGGAGGCTGAACTTTTGGCCTGCACGCACCGGATGCCGGCTTACCGGCTCATTCAGTTCCTGGTGTCGAGTATTAAGGAATGTACAGAGATCGGTCCAGGCCCGCTGCGCGTGGCGCTCGAGGGCGTCCCGAGTTGGCGTCTGTTGGGCACCGGGTTCGGCATCGGCTTCAGGCTTGCCGGTGTCGCTGGACATGCGCTGGATGTAGTGGCGCAACAGGAGCGAGACCTGCGCTTCCTCGGTTTTGTCGGACAGCGCGCTCCCGTCCTGCGCGAGGCGCGAGAGCCATCGGTCCGTGGCGCCGGCTCGGAACAGTTCCGCAAGCCGGTGAACCTGCTCCACCAAGGGCCAATCCACGGTAACCCGCAGCGGCCCCCCGGAGCGTTTGATGACCAGTATGGTGCAGGCGTTGCGCCCCAACTCCTTGGCTTCGTGTTCCGCCGCGCGTGTCTGCCGCAGAACGTCGCGGAGATCCTGCTTGTAGTGAAATACCGTGAGGGCGGCGCTCGTGGTCGAGTCCTTAGAGCCCGGCAGTTTCGGGAATGCCTCGCGCAGCTCCAGCGCGCATGCGGCGGAGGTCTCCAGGGGAACGAAGGCGAGGACGTCATCGCCGCCGGCGTATACGAGGTGTCCATCGTGTTGCCGGACGATCTCTGCGACCACTCCATT
>JAYTEU010000730.1:0-14682 GCA_043734985.1 Chthonomonadaceae bacterium | reverse complement strand
GTCGACGAATTCAACGTTTAAATGAGAGTCGTGGGAGCCACAATCTCATGGACCTGCCTCCTTCCTCAAAATCGACCGATTTCGTCTCCAACCAGCACGCGATAGGCTGCGTTCAATGTCCACCATGACTGCCGGAAGGACATTGAGCCAATAGATTATGAGCGCGGCAGCAAATCCTCCCACAATGAGCAAACAGCCTCGCAGGACCAGTGCTCCGCTGTGCGACTCTGGAAAATTTGGATTCAGCGGATCGGCCGGTTTTGGCTGAATAGTTTTCACAGCGGGAAGGGTAACCTGGCCATCCGGCGGATCGTTGTTTGTCGCCATTTGATTTCCTGCAGCCTCACAGTCTCCGCAATGTACTCTCTCTCCGCAGTATATCAACTGACCGACGCAATTGCAACCGAAAGTTGTGATCGGCAGAGCGATTGCGCTTCACGCATTGGCAATTATGCCCAAATCGGTAACAAGCCTCTCTGCGGTATAATAGCGCAATGGCGCTCCTCCAGGCCTGAATGCAACCGCTTTGCAGTCGGAAGGAGAGCTATGAGAAACAGCAGACGACCATCTCGCCGACAGGTTCGCGACGATTTCGACGGCGCATGGAAGAATATGCTTACAGAGGAGCGATTCGCTTCCTTCGCCGCCTTCTTCCTGCCGGAAATGCACGATCGGATCGACTGGACGCGCGGAGTGGATTTCCTGGAGCAGGAGCTTCGGGCCATCACCCGAAAGTCTAAGCGAGGAAACCGGTCGGTGGACCGGTTGGCCAGAGTATGGCTGCTCGACGGCGCCGAGCAGTGGATACTGATCCACGTCGAGATCCAATCGCAGGAGGACGCCGGATTTCCGCTCCGGATGTTTCAGTATCGGTACCGCACGCTCGATCTCTTCGGCGAACGCTCTTTCGCCTGCCATGCAATTCTTGGTGACGGCAATCCGGACTGGAGGCCGCTGGGCTACTCCTCCCGCTTCTGGGGCACGGAGATCGATTTCCGGTTCCGCACGGTGAAGCTCTTGGATTTCTCGGAGCGCCTGGAGGAGATGGAGCGAAGCGACAATCCGTTCGCCCGCTTCGTGGTGGCGCACCTGAAGACGCTTCAGACCCAGGGAGATTACGAGACACGCCTGGAGTGGAAGCTGCGCTTGATCCAGGGCCTCTACGATATGGGATTGCCGGATGCTGAGATTGGCCAACTTGGCCACGATTTCGATTGGCTACTGTCGCTTCCTGAGCCGCTGGCGATGCGCTTCCACACAACTATGACGCAGTTCGAGGAGAAAAGAGAGATGCCCCATCTATCCACTGCTGAGCGAATAGGCCGCAGAGAAGGCCGCAGGGAAGTACTGGTAAGTCAAATGCGCGAGAAATTCGGGCCGCTTAGTGAGGAAGTTGTTGCACGCATCGACCGTCTTCCAGATACACAACTGGATCGGTGCCTCAAAGCAATTCTTACTGCTGGCACGCTCGCTGACCTTGGCTTCAAAGCGTAATTGCTTCCTCTAACCAGCAACCGCGCCTATGCAACTAGAGGAATTTGATGATTCCTTTCAAGTCGGCCACGCGGGGCCTGCGGGCTATGGGAAAATAGGACATACGGCTCATCCGCCTGCTTGACAATGGTGACATACTGAACGGTATAGCATCAACGCTATCCGTTTTCCGCCTGAACAACAGGCACCGTGCCGATCTTGGTTTCGGCGAAAGTTCGAACAATACGGGGTGGCAATTCCGAGGGAGAATCCATGTCCAGCAGCGTAGATAAAGAGAATTCGCCCAAGGCGATGGTCGCGGCGGCAGAGCCGAAACGGCGCTTGGGTATAGGGAACCAGCTTGCATTGAGCTCGTTCTGGTTCGCGACGAATCTGCACTGGGGCGCGCTGCTGCTGATCATAATCCCCCACCAGGCAAAGGTCATCTCTCCCAGCAATCCCGTGCAGGCGATGCAGTGGATCTTCTTCTTCGGCGCTTTCGTCGCACTGATTACACCCCTAGTCGCAGGAGCATTGAGCGACCGCTCAACATCCCGCTTCGGTCGGCGACGACCGTACATGGTTTGCGGCGTCGCTGTCAACCTCATCGGACTTGCGATCATGGGCTATGCCGTCGCGCACCTCAGTCTTCCGCTCTACATCGTGGGTTACCTCATCGTTCAGTTTGGCAACAACGCGGCGGGAGCGGCCTACGCGGGAATCATCCCTGATATGGTGCCTGCGGATCAACACGGTGAGGCCAGCGGTTATATGGCCACGATGACGCAGGCCGGAATGATCATCGGCGCCTTCGGTTCCGGCATTCTAATGGGCAAAGAGCAGCACATGCTAGCCTTTCTCATAATTGGCGTAGTCATGGTCGTTTTCGTAGTGCTGACGGCTCTTACCGTGCACGAAAAGCCGCTGGAAACGAACCCGCCGCCACTTACATTTGCCGAGTTCATGCGCGGTCTGATCGAGCCGCTAAAATCACCCGATTTCTTCTGGGTCCTGGTGACTCGCGCCCTGGTCACGCTGGGAATGTGGTGCGTACAGCCGTTCATTCAAAACTACCTTTCCGACGTGCTGAAAGTAAAGAACGACGCGGAGATGGGCGGCTATCTTCTTGCAACCATCCTGCTATTCGCTACCGTGACCGGACTGATCGGGGGGAAACTCTCCGACGCGATCGGCCGCAAGAAAGTGGTCTACGTCGCCAACACCCTCATCGCGATCTGCTCTGTTGCCTTTGTGTTTAGCCACTCGCTCCTGTACACATTTATTGTTGGTGCGCTCTACGGAGTGGGCTACGGCGCTTATTTCAGCGTTGATTGGGCGCTCGCCTGCGACGTGCTTCCCAATCCGGAAGACGCAGGCAAGGACATGGGTATCTGGCATGTGTCGATGGTGCTGCCCCAGATATTCGCTCCCTTGCTCGCGGGCTTCATCCTCGACCATGTCGGAACTTCAGAACTCGTGAACGGCGTGCGCCACTATGCTCTGCAAGGTTATCAGGCTGCCTTTACGCTGGGTGCGATCTTCCTTATGCTCGGAGCGTACTTCCTGCGCAATGTCCGCGACCGTCGGGAACGCGAGCAGATGGCAGCAATGCTTTCAACCAGCGCCGCGCAGGACCAATCGCAATGAAACAGCTTATTGGACAGGGCGGCGACGGCTTGCCGCCCTTCATGTCCGAGGTGCGCGCCAACTCTCTTCACGGTCAAATGCCGCTTCATGCTCGCAGGCAGTGGGCGCCCTCTGCCGTTTGTCCAAAACCCGGCATCTCCGGAACCAAGCGCAATCTATTCGCGGTAACCATGGTACTTTATTTCCTTCCATTGTTGTTTACCGTGATGACGGTACATGCGGCGCCGCCCGATGAGAACCGCTATACTTCGCTGGACGAGGCGCTTAAGAATCCCGCCAGGGTGCGCCGCCTCGACCTTTCCGGCAAGCAGTTGGACAAGCTGCCCGCGTCTATAGGCAGGCTGACCAACCTCGTCGAGTTGTCGCTATCCGACAATAAGCTGACGGCTCTGCCGCCGGAGATGGGCAGGCTCACAAAATTGACGAGCCTCGCAGCCAACGACAACAAGCTCAAATCGCTCCCGGCTGAGATCGGCACATTGGTTCATTTGGACAGTCTGAGCCGCAGGCAATGAGCAAGATGAAACTTGGCGAGATAGTGATTGGCGCCGATAAGATTACGCCTCAGGAGAAAGCCCGCATCAGGAAGCTGCTCCCGAACACGAACATCGCCTACGGCCCATAGCCAACGCCCACAGCCATTGCCGTCCGTTTATCCGGGCGGTGGGATTTCTTGGTTAAGAAGGGATCTAACAGTGGAAACCAGCATCAGCAAATGGGCGGCTCTAACTCAGCCACCGGCAATTGTGGATTTTTTCCGAGGTCTGTTCGAACGGGTTGGCGTTCATATCGTCGACACCGGCGAAGAATTTGCCGGTCACCATTGCGGGGATCGAATTGAGTTTGAAACGAATCTCAATCCGAGCACGGTCGACTATATTGTCGAGATCAAGTCACAGCAGGTCGAGAGATTTGCGAACGAAGTCCGATCCGGGGCTGTTAGTGAACTGGAGCAATATCGAATCTTGAGCGCCCTCTTCACGCCCGCGACCGCCGCGATGCTGAAGAACCCGATTATGTCGCAGCCCTCCCTGCGCAAACTTGCGGGCGTGGAAGACCTCATCCACGTCCATCTCAGATCCCCTTCCCCCGAGGAGGCGGACGTGGCGCACACGCTCATTTACGCCAATCGGCAATGGCTGGTGCTGCCCGGCTTGCATGGCATTCCCGCTCGCATCTATCGGCTGAATATGGCGCAGGCTCTGGAATACCAGAGGCGAGCGTTTGAAGCGCTGAAGGAGAATAACCTGGGAACCTGGACAAGCTTCGCCACCTGGTATCGCGATTGGCGCAAAAGTGTCTCGGCTTGAAGCTGACAAGGAGCGTGGGCAGAATCGATGGATTATACTACTTTAGGGCGGACAGGCCTGCGGGTAAGCAGAATGGGGCTTGGATGCGGTGGGCCAAGCCGCCTGGGATTGAAAACGGGCGGCTCGGAAGGCGATGCGGAAGCCGTCGTGCGTGAGGCCCTGGCGCTCGGCGTCAACTTCATCGACACCGCGGAAGCCTACGGCACCGAGGAGGTTGTCGGGCGAGGCATTCGCGATACTCCCCGGGACCAGGTCGTCCTCTCCACGAAGGCGGGCGTTCACTGGCAGGACCGCCGATCGACTGCCGCGGAGTTCAGAGAACGTATCGAAGCGAGTCTTCGTCGGTTAGGCACGGATACCATCGATATTTTCCATCTGCACGGCGTTTCTCTGGACGAATACGAGTACGCCAGGGACGAACTGCTGCCCGTCGTGCGGAAGATGCGCGAGCAAGGCAATATCCGGTTCATCGGAATCACGGAGGCGTTCGGCCCGGACCCCGGCCACAAAATGCTCGTGCAGGCGCTAAAGGATTCCTGCTGGGACGTCGTCATGGTCGGCTTCAATGTGCTCAACCAGTCCGCACGAGAGCGCGTTCTGGCTGCAACCCAGGAGCAGAACATCGGCACACTCTGTATGTTCGCGGTTCGGCGGGCGTTAAGCCGGCCCGAAACTCTGCGCACCGTGATGATGGACCTCGTAAGTCAGGGATTGGTGGATGCCGCCGCCATCGACCCGGAGGACCCGCTTGGCTTCCTCCTTTCGGACGGCGGAGCGGAAAGCCTGCCCGACGCGGCATATCGTTTCTGCCGCTGGGAGCCCGGGTTAGATGTTATCCTTTCCGGCACCAGCAAAATCGCGCATCTGCGAGAAAACGCGGCTTCCCTCGAACGCCCTGCGCTGGAATCCGCCGCAGCAGATCGATTGCGTAATCTGTTCGCAAGGGTGGATACCGTATCCGGCAACTGACCGTGGTGAGGTATGCGGGCAAGGAACCATGCGGCGTTCAACCGAGAAGAATGCAATAGTACTTCGCTTGGCCGATATTGACCGACTGCATGACAAGGAATGTAAGTCTATGTGTGGCGCTGCTTCTCTAACCTCTAAGAGAGTGCGTAAGAACCGCGTATTACACCCACTAACCCCCAATTCTGGGGGAACCGGCTGGCGGATGGCGCAACAACTCCCCCAGACCGGGTACCCGCGTGCGGGCGGAGGGTTGTTGGGCGCTTTTTGCATACATTCTAAGCTTCCAGTCCGTAGACCCTTCCCGGATATCGGCGCGGTGATACAGCGCCATCGTTCTCGCCGCTCCGTAATGCTGGTCATCGCGGCAATTTGCGCCCTGGTCACGCCACAGTGTACGATCGCCCAGGCCCAGCGCAAGACGCCCCCACCTACTCACCCACTCACCCGCTCACCCGCTCAACACTGGGCCTTCCAGCCTATCCGTCGGCAGCCGCTTCCGTCCGTCAAGAATTCGGCCTGGTGCATCACGCCGATCGACCGATTCATCCTGGCATCGCTGGAGAAGCAGGGCATGCGCCCGTCACCGCAGGCCGATCGAAGAACTCTAATGAGACGCGTTACTTACAACTTGACCGGCCTGCCGCCCACGCCCATAGAAACTGGCGCGTTTCTGGCCGACCACAGTCCGAACGCCTATGAGAAGGTCGTGGATCGCCTCTTGGCTTCCCCGCGATACGGCGAGCGGTGGGCTCGGCACTGGCTGGATGTGGCGCACTATGGCGATACACATGGCTATGACAAGGACAAGCGGCGCGACCACGCCTGGCCCTATCGCGACTATGTCATTCGCGCCCTGAACGAGGATCGGCCCTATTCGCGCTTCCTGGAAGAACAGGTGGCGGGAGACGTTCTCTTTCCGAATTCAGCCGAAGGAGTGATTGCGACCGGCTTCCTGGCCGCCGGTCCGTGGGATTTGGTGGGGAATGTGGAGCTGGCCGAGGGCACGGTGGAGAAGGAGAAGACGCGCGTTCTCGACCGCGACGACATGGTTTCGAATGTGATGGCGACCTTCAACAGCGTTACGGTCCACTGCGCCCGCTGCCACAACCACAAGTTTGACCCTATCCCGCAGCAGGATTACTACAGGCTTCAGGCCGTGTTCGCCGGAGTGGAGCGTGGTGACCGTCCCTACGGCGATCCGCAAAGCATGGCGGAGCGATCCGCCCTGGACCGGCGAGAGCGCGAGCTAATGGCGTCGCGCGCAAAGCTCCAGAGCGATATCGCCGCGCTAACCAGTCCTGAGATAATGCACATCGAGCGGCAGATCTCGGAGTTTCGTCAGCAGCAGGCAGCCCTTCCTTCGCTCCCGACGGCCGCCGCAAGCCCTTCGAACGGTTACCACAGCGCCATCGAGGCGCGCCCAAACGTTGAGAAGTGGGTCCAGGTCGACCTCGGTCAACCCGTGCAGATCGAGCGAATCAGGCTGATTCCGGCCCGTCCCACCGACTTCGCGGATACGCCCGGATTTGGCTTCCCGCTCCGATATCGTGTAGCCGTCTCCGACGATCCGGCATTTGCGAGTTTCGAAACCGTCGCCGATTACTCCACGGCGGATGTTCCAAATCCGGGCAGTTCTCCCGTTCTGATACCGGCAGACGGAAAAAAGGCGCGCTACGTCCGCATAACTGCTACCAGGCTATGGCAAAGGACCAACGATTATATTTTCGCCCTCGCGGAAATGCAGGTCGAGTCCGGAGCGAAGAATGCCGCGAAAGGCACAGCCGTAACCGCTCTTGATTCGATCGAGCAGGGCCGCTGGTCCACGCGTTATCTCGTAGATGACTTCGATAGCCGCTTCCGTCTCGCCGATTTCGCCGATCGCAAAATTGCGGCGGCCATAGACCGACGCGCTGAGTTGGACCGCAGCCTTCAGGCGGCTCTCGACGAGCGGGGCAAGCGACAGGACGCTCTGGTCGATCCCGGTTCACGCGCTGCTCTGATTGCAGCCGAGGCTGGCCTAAAGGAGGTTTCCGAGAAGCGGTCGCATTTGACGAAGCTTTCGGATGTGTATTCTGCCCTGCCTCGGGCTCCACGGCCAATCCACGTCCTGGCACGCGGAGACGTCGAAAAGCCGGGCGAGGCGGTCGGCCCCGGAGCGCTTTCGTGCCTATCCAGTCTGAAATCGAGCTTTGAAACTACCGACACAGCCCCCGAAGGCGAGCGTCGCGCCGCCCTTGCGCACTGGTTGTCCTCGCCCGAAAATGTGCTGACGTGGCGCTCGATCGTCAATCGGGTTTGGGGCTATCACTTCGGCCGCGGCATCGTCGATACACCCAACGATTTCGGCCGGAATGGCGGAGCGCCGTCACACCCGGACCTGCTGGACTGGCTGGCCGACCACTTTATACATGAAGAGAAGGGTTCACTCAAACAGCTTCATCGCCTCATCGTGCTGAGCGCCGCCTATCGTCAGTCATCGGCTGGCCATGCGGACTACGCGGCGCGAGACGGCGACAACCGGATGCTCTGGCGGATGAACCGGCAGCGGCTCGATGCAGAGGAGGTGCGCGACTCCGTGCTCGCCATCAGCGGCAAGCTGGATTTGTCGATGGGTGGCCCGGGCTTCGATCTGTTCCGGTTTAAGGACGACCACTCGCCCATATACGACTTCACCGCGCCGGGTCTAACGGAAAGGCCTGAGACCTGGCGACGCGCTGTCTATGCGTTCTCCGTCCGCAGCGTGCAGAACCCGTTCATCGAATGCCTGGACGGCCCGGATCCCAATCTCGCCACGCCTGTTCGCAGCACAACGGTGACGTCACTCCAGGCGCTCGCCCTGCTGAACGACCCGCTAATCCTCAGTCAATCGGACCACTTCGCGGATCGCTTGAAACGGGAGCACACGGACCTGCCGGGGCAGATCACCGCAGCCTACTCGCTCACCTTCGGCCGTCCACCAACCCTTTCAGAGCAATCTGATCTTACACAATTCGCAACGGCGCACGGGCTGGCCGCCGCGTGCCGCCTGCTCTTCAACGCCAACGAGTTTCTCTTTGTCGATTAGCCACATTGCTTGAAAGTTAAGGATCAACCCTCCATGAACCTCCGCAAAGTCGTTCCAACTGCCATTCTCGTTGTGCTGGCTGTCTTCACGACGGCCTTCGCATTCATCAACTACGGTAATCTGGTCAAGGTCTGGCCGCTCGTGGGCATGCAGCGCCTGACACTGGTAATAACCGTTGCCTTCGCGCTGGGCGCCGGGATCGGCGCGCTTCTCTCCCATCTCCTGCGCTATGGCCGGTCTATCCGAGCCGATGCACGGACCACCGTAAGCACCGATAATCGCGAGCCTGCCGCCAAGATCTAACGCACAATATTGCTGCCTGTTTGTTAGCAAACCGACGATCCGGCACCTGCGCTATGTACCTCCATGGCTGCGCGCCTCTACATAGCGCCAAACTAAGGCCATCGTGGCGCCGCCCGTAGCCCTATGCCGAAGTTGTTAAAAGCGAAGCCGACGCACGGTCGAGATAAAGTGTGGTCGCCGCATGCTCCTGAAGGATTGATGCCGGTACCTTCGGTGTGATAGGTCCCTCGATGGTACCCCGGACTGCTTGCGCCTTGCGTTCGTCCGGTACCGTGCATACGATCGACTTCGATTTGAGAATCTGACGTACGGACATGGAGATCGCCTGCCGGGGTACATCGTCCAGGGTAGGGAACCAGCCCTCTCCGAGCTGCTGTTGCCTGCACGCTTCGTCCAGGTTCACAACCAGGTAAGGTGTCTCCGTTTCAAAGTCGGCAGGTGGATCGTTGAACGCCAGATGTCCGTTTTCGCCGATGCCCACAAAGGCGACAGCGATCGGCGCGGAGCGAATCAATGCGCCGAGCCGGTCGCACTCCGCCAGGCAGTCTCCTTCGCCGTCGATCTCATGGAATGCACGCGGCGCGACAGGCAGCTTGCCTACAAACCGCTCTCGAAGGTAGCGGCGAAACGAGGCTTCGTGTGTGACCGGCAGCCCGACATACTCATCCAGGTGGAAGATGGTCACTTGGCCCCAATCGATTCCCGACGCTGCCGCCAAGGTATCGAGAACCTCGAACTGTGAAGCGCCGGTCGCCACGATAATGTTTGCTTCCCCATCGGCCCGAAGGGCATCCGCCAACAGCGAGCCTCCCGCCTCCGCCGCGGCCCGCCCTGCCTGACCCTTCGTCTCGAATATCCTTACGTTCAAATCGTTACCTCCTTTTGATTCGCTCTAATTAGGACGTGCTGGACCCACGCACTTGCGGTGTGCGATGTTCGGCCACGCATTGGCACAGTTCACTGTCGCCAGACTGCACATTACGTTCGTTCGATCACCCTGCAATTCCTTTCGAGGTGGTCGAGGTAAATGGATGGGCATGTCCGTTCAGTTTTCCAGACAGGCGCATGACGACGGTGCAACGAAGACACTGAGTTTCCCCTGGAACGCTATCCGTCTAGCCAGTACGGGCTTCACGCTCCTGCCGCGGTGGGCTAAAATATAGGATTGACCCTGAGTGGCCGATCTGTGAGCTTCCAAAGAAGGATAACCGGCGCGCGAAGCGAACTCGATAAGTGTAAGTGGCCACAATCAAGGACGTGAAGCTATGGCGCAGAGACGGAGAACTATCGATGCCCCTGGATATCGGGCGGAATGGTATTGTCCAGCGGCTTGAAGGTGGCAAGACGACGATCTACCGGCCCGGCAAAAATGGAGGAGCGGGCGCGGAGATCGACGTACCGGAAGACTTGGCAGATACATTCCGCCTGGCGACGGGCGACGTGGTTGAGGGCGAAACGGAGCCGATAAAAGTCGAGTTGGCGCTCGATCATGACGACGATCCGGAGTCCCGTTTCGACTGGGATTTGCAGGTAGACGAGCCATCGGCCCTGCGATCCATGCCGGTGCGCGCCACTCCGGCTGCAAGGCGCGCACCTGCCGAGCGTCTGATTCGCGTGATAAGTATCAACGGCCTTCGCCTTACGGATGCTGAAGACCGCCCATTCCCGCGCACCAAGCGATCCCGCACCGAACGCGTTACGCCGCACCGATGGCTAAAACTGGCAGCCACGGCAAACAGCATTACCGGAAGGTTGCTGGATTTTGCAGTGCCGCTCGGCGCGGGCGATTTCGGCGTGATTTATGGCCCGCACGGCAGCGGCTTGACGCGCACGCTTCAGACGGCATTCGATGGGATCGCCAGTATTGCGCCGGACTGTGTACTGCTGGTCCTACTACTGCGCCCGCGAGCTGAGGAGATCACGGAGTGGCGCAATCGCATACCACGCGCCGATATCGTGGTTGGCGCTTCGGAGTTCGCCGAAGGCTCACCGGCGGAGACGCTTCGGCTTTGTACTCTCATGCTGGAAACCGCTCAGCGGCAGACCGAACTCGGCCATGATGTGGTTCTGTTGATCGATTCCCTGACTACACTTTGGGGAGCGATGCTGGAGGCGGAAGAGGCCGATGCCCAGCAGGAGGCCGACAACTCTGCCTCCCGCCGACGTATTCGCGAATGGGCGCAAAAGGCCGGCTGCTTTCACGGCGAGGGGCCACTTGGCGGAGGGCTTGGCGGATCGCTGACGATTCTTGGGACGGTGTGGAACCAGGGGACCGATCTGGAAGCGGAGGAGGAGCGCGACCTTCATCCGCACCTCCGTCTTCTCGAACACCTGCTTCCGGAATCGTCCTGGCGAGTCTCGCTCTCCGAAACGCTGAAGCAGCGGCGACTTTACCCGGCGATCGACGTTAAGGAGTGCCGCACGCAGTATGAGGAAAAGCTCCTGCCCGAGGAGATCCTGGAGAGGCTGCTCACCGTCCGCGGCGCCCTGCCGCGACGCGACCCTGTGGCCGTGCATCTCCGCGTGATGGAGGCGTTGGAGTACTCCAGGGATCTGTCCGGCTTTCTTGCCCAACTCGACGCCCTGAATGAGGCTGCGAAGGATGAGAGCGTCGGCCCGGCGGCGGCAAGCAGGCTCTGGCTGCCGATCGACGCGATGGAGTGAGTCAATAATAAGAGGTAGGACGCGGAGGGTGGCAAATGAAAGAGATAAGGGATGCGCTGGCGGGCGAGCGACCGGTGCAGGATGCGGCTGTGCGCGTACTCAATCCTCGCGGGCGCGTGCCGGTTAGTCTTATCATCGACGACTCGACCTGCCTTGTGAACCTGGCGCACTTCTGCATACCGCAGTTCGCCGAGGTCTTCCCCGACCGCTATGTACAGGATTGGCGCACGCTTCCGCGCGAAATCCCCGATTCATTTGTGCGCGAATTCGGGGAGTGGTGCCATGAGAACGGGGTCAAGGGCAAGTACAGCATCGTCCCGTATCCGGCTTGCGTGGGCTGGGTGGATCGCGAGATGCCCGGATGGTCGAAGAGGGAGCTGGAGGAGAGTCTCGATCTGGTCCAGACGCTGATGGCGCCGGACTGGGACATCCACCCGGAGATGGTCTCACACACATGGGTAATCGACACCAAGACTGGCCGGCCCTACCCGGAGCGCACCGCGGGCTTCATGGAGAACTGGGACTGGACGGCGGGCCGTTCCGTGGACGAAATGGCCGATTATCTCTCCTTCGCCCTCGGTATCCTGAAGAACGCGGGCCTGGAATGCGAAGGTATCACCACACCCGGAGGATTCGGCAACCAGGCGCTGCCCGAACTGGCCCAGGGCACCCTTCAGGCATGCCGATCCGTATACTCGGCCGAGATACCTCACTACTTCCGCCATCTCTACACCGACGATCGCAGCGTGGCTCCGCGCGTGGAGTATGCCTCCGGCCTGACGGGTTCCGATCCCCAATGTGTCGTCTCGATTGTCGGCTGCACGGGCGATTGGTTCGGCGGCTGGGATGGCCTCACGCCCGGCTCCGTGGACAAGTTCATCACGACGGACTTACAGGGCGGACGGCTGCCGGAGGTCATCGAGCGCGGCGAGCCCGCCATACTTGTCTGTCATTGGCCGGGTATTTACTATAATGGCGAAAAGGTTGGGTTCCGGATATTCCAGGAGACTGTGCGCCGTCTGCATGCCCGCTACGACAACCTCGTTTGGATGAAGCTCAGCGAGATCGCGCGCTACTGGGCCGCCCGTGAACTGACTCGAATCGATTACGCGCCCGGCCGCGCTCGGCTGCGAGCCCCGTTTGCCGTGCCGGATTTCACAGTAGAGTTGCCCGGCCCGTCTGCCGCGATAGCGCTTATCTCCGGTGGCAGCGCTCGGAAACTGCGTGAAGTGCGCGGTCCGCTGGACCTCGTGGCGGGTACGTTTCTCAATAAGCCCGGCGCGTCGTCGGCCTGTTTCGATCTGCCGCGCGGAGAATGCGCGCTCGTGTTGGGCAGCTAATAGAGCTTTCAATCGAACATTGCCTATTCGGCGCCGGGTACAGAACGTACCCGCTGGGTAGGACGCAGGATTGCGCAAAGTCAATCTGAATTGTCTATCAGTAAACGCAACGATGAGCGAATTGGAGCCGTATCGAAAGGATGGTCGATGGAAGGACCCAGGGAAGTTAGAAGCCAGGATATGGGTTCGCTGCGCGAACTCACAGACACGGTGATGCGCGTGGGATTGGTGGATCAGTACCCCCAACTTTTCAATCCGGACAACTACGAGAACCTGCGAATCTGCCTGGACGGCGATAAAGTGGTCAGCCACGTCGGTATGACGCTTCGGGACGCGACGCTGTTCGGCTGCAGGATTAGAGTCGCGCTTATCGGTGGAGTCTGCACCTACCCCGAGTATCGCAAGCGCGGGCTCGCCTCAGCCTGCTTCGACGATGCCTTCCGAAAGGCGCGGGGTGACGGCGCGGACATTATGATCGTGTCCGGAGACAGAAACCTCTACCGAATGCGGGGCTGCGTGCATGTCGGAGGCGACCTGGAGTTCACGATCGCGCGGGGCGCAATCCCGGCAGGAATGGCCGAGTTGTCGCCGCGCGTCACGGTCGAGATCATGCACGAGGATGAACTTCCCCTTGTAGAGGAGTGCTATCGGGCAGAGCCGGTTCGTTTCGAGCGCCCAAGTGAAGACTACCGTTTCGCCATCGACGGCGGCTGGGTTATGAGTCGGCCGTCCGACTTTCTAGTAATCCGTAGGGATGGCGATTTTGCCGGGTATGCAATCGCTCCTCGCTATGGTAAAGACGGCAGCGCCAGACCGGCCGAATTCGCCGGGGACCGCGATGCAGTCTTGGCGGCCATTTCGCACATTCTCGATCGGTACAATCTGTCGTCCGTCGCGCTCCACGTGATGCGGCATGATTCCGTCTTACGCGCGCTGTGCGAGCGGGCCGGGCTGGTGGGTTCGCACCGCTCCACACCCGGCACCGTCACGCTTGTGAACTTCCCGCAGTTAATGGAGCGTACGCGGCCATATCTCGCCCGGTCGATCGGCGCGGCCACGGCTGCCAGGCTGCGCTTCCACTATGCGGGAGACCTTGCGGTTTTCGCACTCGACGGCGAAGAAATCGAACTGGACCGCTCCGAGGCCATGCGTCTGCTCTTCGGAACGCGCGATGGCCCGCCGGAAATAGCCGTCGATATTACGAGCCCGCTCGGAGACGCACTGAGAGCGGCGCTGCCGCTCCCGACGCTCTGGTACGGAATCAACTATGTTTAGTGAGAAGTTAGTGTGCAGAAGGATCAAATATGAAAAAGGGACTCACGCAAATATGCCTGGGGCGCAGCTCGTCGATACGCGACGCGCTTCAGCTCTGCAAAGAGATCGGCTATGCGGGCCTTGAGATACTGCTGACCGAGAACGGGGAGCTGACCATGCGTTCGGGGCCGTCCGAGTACGCGGCCATTCGCAAGATGAGCGCAGACGCGGGCGTCGAGCTTACGAGCATGTGCGGTTCGGGCGATCTTAGCGCGGACGATCCCTCGGTCGTGGCTGCGGCGAAGGCGCAGATCCGTAAGATGCTTGAAGCGGCCGAGGCGCTGGGTATCGATACCGTACTGGTTACCGGGGGCCGGACGAACGAGAAAGTGCCTTACGACGTAGCCTACGACCGGCAGTATCGCGCGCTCCAGGAGCTACGGCCGGACGCGGAACGCCATGGCGTGAATATCGCACTGGAGAATATCTGGAACAAGCTGCTCATCAGCCCGTTGGAGTTTCGCGATCTGCTGGACAAGGTCGGCAGTCCCAATGTCGGCTGCTACTTCGACACGGGAAATGTGATGCTCTACGGCTTTCCGGAACAGTGGATACGAATCCTCGGCAATCGCATAAAGAAGGTCCACTTCAAGGATTT
>JAYTEU010000729.1:0-3272 GCA_043734985.1 Chthonomonadaceae bacterium | reverse complement strand
TAGGGGAGTGCGCGCCCCGCCTCTTTGTGCGTCGGGGCCGGCGAAATTCGCGGCTGCACCGGTGCGTGCACAACGGATTCCGGCCTGCGGAGCAACGTCGCATTGAGCGCTGCAATATCGGCTGCCGGCGCAATATTGTGCTCATCCAGCAGGACCGTGCGCAGGGCTCGGTAGGCTTCCGTCGCGGCGACTATGTCGCCGATTTGCGCCAGGGAGGTCATCAAAAGTCGCGTCAGGTGCTCTCGCGAGGGCTCCATTCGGATGGCTCGCCGAAGGAGGGAGATATGCGCGCCAGGTTTACTCGCGTCCATCTCCTGTCCGGCAAGCCGTTCAACGGCGCTGAAGAAGGCCTCCTTATGGCTCTCCTGCTCTTCGCCGGCCCATATCTCGTAGCAATCTTCGAGTAGGGGGCCGGTGTAGAGAAGGACGGCGCGCTGCAACGACTCGGTGGTCCCTTCGCGAATTGCCTCGTCGAAGGCGAGTAGGTCTGCATTGCTCGGGGCTAATGAGAACTGGAGCAGGTGCTTGGCAGGGGATTGCAGCAGGATGGCCGCGGAGCCGAGCGATTTGCGAAGGTCAGTCAGGGTCCGCTTGAGGTTTTTCAGCGCCTGAATGTCGTCCGAATCTGGCCACAACGTTCCAGCAAGCCAACTCCGTGTTATCTGCCGGTTCGAGAGGAGAGTGAGCAGCGCCAGCAGCCATCGGCGGCGACGGGAACAAAGAGGCCCTAGGGTTGTTGTGCCGGTACTCTCATTTTTGCACGGCGGCGAGCGCGGGCTTGATCCAGTTCAGAGTTCTCATCGGCGACTCACTGTAGTTGTAGAACATCACTCCGTCCGCGCCGCCCTCCTTTACCGACCCCACGATTTCGATCAGCTCGCGCTCGTCCGTCACGGAGTTCAGGCCGAGCCGCACGCCCATGTACAGTTGGTGGTGAGCCGATATCGCGTGCTTCGCCGCGCGCGTCGCTGTAAGCACTGCCGTGGGCTTCTGGCCGTAGACCCCGCTGTTGAACACATCGACTGCCCCAGCGATCTGCGGATTAGGGCTTCCAAGAAGGTACAGAAGCG
The DNA here is from genome assembly GCA_043734985.1 of Chthonomonadaceae bacterium. Classification (GTDB taxonomy): domain Bacteria; phylum Armatimonadota; class Chthonomonadetes; order Chthonomonadales; family Chthonomonadaceae; genus DATGJU01. The sequence continues at coordinate 2,202 of JAYTEU010000729.1, read as the reverse complement.
CCGAGGAGGGTTTCATCGCCGCCTTGATCTCCTGGATGAGTGTATCCTCGATCTCCTGCCGGAATGCTTGGAATGCCGGCATCTCGGGCACGCTCTCGCCCAGTTTTGCCAATGTCTGAGGATGCCGTGCCGGGCGATTGGGCGCGGCTGCCATGCCCGCTTCAAGGACCGATCTGACGGAAGCGCGCACACGGCGAATGTCCACATGCTTTCCCTCCGCCGCGCGGACGCAGGAGTCGCAGAAGCAGAGGTCCATCAAGCTCACTTCCAGGGGCGAGAGCAAGGTGAGGTCGCGCTCATGATGATGTCCGTGCTGCAAGCCCATGTAGCCAGGCGATTCCAGTTGAACGGCGTGGAGCGGCAGGCTGTTCGCCAGATCGTGGCAAAGCGCGCAAATGTAGGCGCGAACCTGACGGTTCGCGGGACAGAGCGCGTGCGGATACGAGTCGCCGAAGCAGTTGCGGACGGTGCATTCCGGGTGCAGCAGCCCAAGGCGGGTGTTATGCGCGCAAACGGTCCAGGAGACCAGCTTGAGCCCGTATCTGTCCAGTCGTTTGCCTGCCTCCCGCATCCAGTCCGTCTTCGCGCAGACCGAAGCGACTCTCGGCTTCAGCGCCGTCTTATCATACAGGCTGCGCGTGGGCTGGAAGTAGACGGAGCCGTCTTCGGTCATAAATGCCCTGCACTTTGGGTTGTGCGGGTGTATGAACCAGCCGGCATGGTATGAGCCGGCAATCTGCAGCGCGGTGATTCCTGCCTCGGCTGCCCATCCCATTACGTGATCGATTCCCTCGTCCGCCAGGTCCCACGCATACATCCATAGTCCGGAGTACATTCTATCCCTCCTCGATCTCGAAATCGCCATCGCCCAGTCGCTGAAGCCATTGTAGTCAATTCCGCCAATTCCGACAAGAGCACGGATTAACAGTATAATCGTTATAGGTTGTTCGACAATTGGAATTTGGCGGCGTTCGGGGGCGTTGGAGGCAATTGACATGTATTTCAAGCAGATACTCAATGAGCTTTGCGGCTGCGCATCGTACGTGATCGCATGCCAGTCCGGCGCGGCGGCCGTGGTGGACCCCGCACTTGACATTGAGCCGTATGAGGTCCTGCTGCGCGACCGCAATCTTCGGCTCGAGTATGTGATCGACACGCATGTACATGCCGACCATGTATCGGGCGCCCGTGCGCTCGCAGCTCGGCACGGCGCGAAGCTGTGCCTCTACGAATCTGCCCAGGTCGCCTATCCCTTCGAGCCGCTCCACGATGGTCAGGATCTGGAAGTCGGGCAGCTTCGCCTGCGCATTCTGCACACCCCGGGCCATCGACCGGAGCTGATTTCGATCCTGGTCGTAAATCCGCAGCGCAGTCCGGAAGCCTCTATGGCGCTGACGGGCGATTCACTGCTTGTCGGCGATGTCGGGCGGCCCGACTTCGGCGGCGGCGACGCGACGGCGCAGTACGACAGCATTACCCGGCTTCTTCGGCTGCCGGATTGGGTCGCGGTGTTTCCCGGCCATTTTGAAGGTCCCTGCGGGAAGGGAATGTGCGGCAGGCCCAGCACCACCATCGGGTTCGAGCGTCTGTTCAACCCGATGGTGCGCCTGGAACGGCCCCAGTTCGTCACACAGCTTACCAACGAGATCCCGCCACGGCCGCTGAACATGACGGCGATCGAGGCCACCAATCGTGGTCTGGCCTCGATGGAGTGGGCAATGCTGACTACTGCAAACCCCGTCGCAGAGACGGACTTGGAGGAAATGGAGCGGAAGGGCTCGGAAGCGCAGATGGTGGACATCCGTGAGCCGGAGGAGTACGCGTATAGCCACGTGAAAGGCGCGATCAACATTCCACAGGCCGATCTGGCAACGCGCCTGAACGAGCTGCCGCGCGATCGAACCCTGGTCCTCGTTTGCCACGCCGGTATGCGCTCGTACCGCGCCGCGCAGTTCCTCATTCAGGCAGGTTATAAGCAGGTTTCAAGCCTGAAGGGCGGTTCCTTGGCCTGGCAATCGGCAGGCAAGCCAATGACTCGGGCCGACGGCGACGCGGCGGTTCCCAGAGTGCTCGAAACCGAATGGCAGCACGGCGGCGCGTGCAGCTTCGAGATAGGATCGGATTTGGTATCATTTCTTCGGTCGATGGCCGATATGGACCGGATGAGGGCGTGTATCCCTCCTACGACTTTACAGCTTCATC
>JAYTEU010000728.1:0-1527 GCA_043734985.1 Chthonomonadaceae bacterium | reverse complement strand
TCGACGTTCGCACCGGTGCATTTGCGGTTCAAATAGAGGTTGCCGACGTGGAATTCGTTCCGGGCGTACTCGAGATGAGCACGGTTGTTGGAGTAGAGCGCGCCTGTCAGCCCAAACTCGGTGCTGTTCGCGATATTCATGGCGTCCTCGAACGATTGCGCGCGCATCACGGCCAGGACAGGGCCGAATATCTCCTCCTGAGCGATGCGCGCGGTCGGCGCGACATCGGCGATCACCACGGGGTGGACGAAATAGCCGCCCTCGTTGGTCTCTTCGGTATCGGTCCCGCCGAGCAGCAGCCGTCCTTCGCTGCGTCCTAAAGCGATATAGCCTATTATCTTATTGTAGGCATCGTCGTCGATGACGGCTCCCATGTAGTTGCTGTAGTTCGATGGATCGCCGACAGTCAGCTTGGACGCGCGATCCAATACCTTATTGAGCAGCGAATCGTAGATAGAGTCGAGCGCTATAAGGCGGGAGCACGCGGAGCACTTTTGACCCTGGAAGCCGTAGGCGGATACTACGATCTCGGAGGCGACGAGGTCCAGATTTACGTCGGAGTCGACGACGATGGCGTTCTTGCCGCCCATCTCGAAAATGCCGCGCTTGATCCACTTCTGGCCGGGCTGAGGGATGGCGATGCGTTGATTGATGTGGAGGCCGACGTCTTTGCTGCCCGTAAAGGAGACGAAGCGGATTTGCGGATGCGTGGTCAGCGCCTCTCCCACCACCTCCCCCGGGCCGAACAGAAGGTTCACCACGCCGGGAGGCAGGCTGGCCGTTTCCAGCAGATCCATAAACTTGGCGGCGACGACCGGAGTCTGCTCCGCGGGCTTGATGACCACGGTGTTGCCGGTGACTATGGCCGCGGCAGTCATCCCGCAGAGGATAGCAAGCGGAAAATTCCAGGGACTGATGATTGCGCCGACCCCGATGGGCTGTCGCAGGAGCTCGTTCTCTTCTCCGGTCCAGGAGGTTGTCGGCACGGGCTCGAACCACCGGATAGCCTCGCGGGCGTAGAACTCCAGAAAGTCAATCGCCTCCGCCACGTCGGCGTAGGCCTCGTACCAGTTCTTGCTGGACTCGAGCACGATCCACGCGGCGAATTCGTAGGCGCGCCTCCGGAGGATAGCCGCGATCTTAATAAGGTAACGCGCGCGCGTCTCGGCGGTCAGGCGCGACCAGGGGCCGAAGGCGTCCGCCGCAGCCTGCACGGCCCGATCCGCCATCTCCGCGGGCGCTTCGCACGCAATCCCGACCACCTGGGAGAGACGGGCAGGGTTGCGGCTGGGCGCGTGGTGCTCCGTCTCAATGCGCTGCCCGGCGATCACGAGAGGATAGATGCGCCCCAGGCCGCTGCCGACGCGGCCGAGCAGCGCCTCCATGCGGTGGCGCGGCCCTTCGTCGGCAAAGTTGGCGACCGGCTCATTGTGAAACGTCGTAAACATTCGTTGCAGCCCTCTCGTTCACTTCTATTTACTTATTATTTGGTAGCGATTTCCGGGCTGAATGTTCCACAGCGCGATG
>JAYTEU010000727.1:0-12806 GCA_043734985.1 Chthonomonadaceae bacterium | reverse complement strand
ATGGGGATAGCCGGTATCCTTGTCGGTGGCCGTAAGTTTGAACTCCCAGGCTACCGCACCGGATCGAGTTTTGCTGTGAGGCTCCTCAGCGAGTACGCGCGGGCAGCAGCAATATGCCATCACCGACGCGCACAGCAAGACAAATGTTCTCATAGGCATTGCATTCTCTCCGATCTAAATTGGCATAGACGTTTCACCTTCATCGAACCCTGGCGACGCGTCAAATTGTCCTTATTAAACCTCGCGAAGCAGGCTCCATCGGTCCGATCGGTGGAGCAGGCAGGCGACCTTTCGTTTTTTCCGCATCCGACCGGCAACGATTGCCCAGGCTACAATCCCGACTATCGCCCCGAGACAGGCGCGGCCGAACATCCATCCGCCCCGAAGGAAGAAGGTCTTGCCCTTCAGCCTCCCGACAGTGACGCTTAGCGAACCAGGACCGGATGTTCCTATTCTAACCGCTTCACTTCCATCCGGGCGCGCGACAGAAGTGCCTCCCGCTACATCTGCTCGGGCGAGCCACCGGCCACATTCGGCGGCTCTCATCTGAAACATAAGCCGGTGCTGGCTTCGCTGGACAGGTCCCCATTCTGCAGGATCGTCGTTTGGAATCAGGAATACCTCCGCGCCATCTTCGGCAAGCCGCCGGGCCACGTCGGGGTAGTCCATATCGAAACATATCCCCACGCCAATCCTGCCAAGGTCCGTTGCCATGGCGCGTGCGATTTTACCCGGCACGCCATCGCGGAAGAAATGGACGGTGTGATTCTTTACATGCCGGCCGATCAGATGCCCAGTTGGATCGATCACATAAGCAGTATTGCGGTATCCGGCCGGGTCCGCCGGATTGAACTCGTCCTTTGCTCCAAAAATGAAGTAAGCGTGATTTTCGATGGCGACAGACTGTAGCTTTGCCCAGAGCTGTTTCTGGTGAGTCGGGTCGCTGACGAAGCTGTATTCGGGCCAGACAATGGCGTCGTATGCAGCGGTCGGCTGAACACGCGAAAGCGAGAAAAGGCTTTGATCGTCTTCAGAGTTCGCCTGCACGAGCAGCACTTTCAGAGGATGAGTCGGCGTTGGAATCGGCAGGGGCATGGCGTAAAGAAGCAGCCACGCGGCGAAGATCACCATTGGCCGCGCTACATTCCGCCTTCCGCGAAACACAACATTTGCTATCACAGAAGCGATTGCTACGATCGCAAACGTTAGGCCATAGCAGCCGAACCAGGATGCGGCTATGGCTAAGACCGGCGAGTTCACGACACCGTAACCTAAGCCAAGCCAGCCAAAGTTGAGAATGAACAGTTCGGAGCGGTAGACTTCGACGCCAGTCCAGAGGATCGCCGCGAGTATCGAAAGCGGCAACCACGGTATTCGTTTGCCGAGCCAGGCGTATAGTCCTGCAAACAGTCCCACAAAGAAGGCCATTATGGCGCAGAGGCTGAGCGCGGCCGGGCCGAAGATATTGGCGAGCCAGAAGAGGTCGGCGAAGTACCATGCGAGAGCGTATAGGAAACCCAGGCGGAAGGACTGCTTTACATCCAGTCCATTCAGTAGCACCAGAAAACCGGCCACGCAGAGAGGCAGCAGAAACGCCAGTCCCACGGGCGGGAAACAGAGCGCCTGCACGATTCCTAGCGACATACCGATCAGAACCCGCCAGCCGAAGTTGAGCTTAAGGGAAGGTACAGGCAGCGGGACGGCAGATTCGGTTTCTGATGTCAATGGATTTTCCATGATTCGCCTGTCGTGCGCATGCGACCTCTCACGTTGCACGCTCTACTCTTACGGCGCCGACACCCAATCTTCCCTCTTCGATGACCAGGGCAATCGCGCCCCGGGAGAGTGGTCTGTCCGTGTCGGTGACGTCGAACAACCAGTTGCCGTCGACCGATGCTTCAATTCTGGTTCCGGCGTTCCCGGTCGATGGGCCGCCATCCGCCGACTCCTCATTGTAGAGGTGGGTGACCTTGAGACAGAGATTGAACTGGATGCCAAACTCCCAGGGGAAGTCCAGCCCTGCGATCGTACTGTAGCCGTCGAGCGCTTTCACAATGCGGATCTGGTTTCAGGCGCAGAGTAGGAGCGCATAGTAGCGGCGCTAACCCTGAACGCAGGCGGCAATCCCGGCGGAGACAGCCATGTGCGGTGTGACAGGAGCGCTAACTGCGTAGTCTCGCCACCCGCGACAGCCCTGAATCAATAAGCCCGTCCCCTCGTCCTGGATCAGGCGATACGGCTCCTCCACCGAACCACCCTGGAAGTGGTCGAAGCCGTCCACCCAGGCGCTCCGCCACATCGATCCGCCCTCCGTTCGTGTCAGGCGAACATCCGGAGTGTCAGCCCAGTCAAGAAAGTGCAGGTAGACGGTCCCGTCCGCCCGAATCTCAGAGGTTAGCACTATGCCGATTTCGGCGATCGGATAACCGCGCGTATCGGGTATTTTCCAATCGACGTGGAAATCCGAGCCGGGCGACATTGCCATCATAGGACCATACAACATGGCGAGCCGGTCGTCGGGACCGTAGTGGCGTACGAAGATCCGGCATTCGACGCATCGGCCATTGTGCCGGTCCGCTACGATGTGCCCGTGAACGATATGGCCGGAATATAGAGTCGGGGAGGCGTAAAGGCTGTAGCCTCCCATTTTGATGGCATCCGGAGGGGTGAACGTGGCCGTGGCAACCCTGGCGGCCCGCCCGGTTTCTATGTGATTGTAGTGTATGGCGAGCCGGCGCGAAGGCGTCACAGTTCGTCCATCCACATTTTCGACTGTGACACCAATATGCGAGTCGCTACTCGAATACGGCATGAAGTCCTAAACACTGCCCGGCATCTCGAAATTGAATCGAGGGGCGCTCAAACTATTCAGGGGTACGCCGGCGAAATTCGCGATTCGGAAGGTTTCCGCCACGGCATCGGTGATGCATCTCCCACCGTCCTCAGTCGGCAGATACATCCGGTCGGCGATCGGGCCGCGCCAGTTCGGGCCGAAGTCGATCGCCGCCAACCCGCCGCGAATTCCCAACGGACAGGCGACATTGCCGGAGTTGCAGTCGGTGTCCCATCCGCATGTGCTTACGTTCATCAGAGTCTTCTGAAAATCAACATCACCGTGGAGCAGCGCCAGAATGATCGGAGCATGGTTTGGGACCATGTGGCAGTTGTCGCCGAATTTGTCGTAGCCATAGTTTGCGGCGATTTTCTCACGGTTCGCGCGCCAGTCCTTCTCGCCGGAATGCCATTCGCGCAGATCCGCGACCATGCGGTAGATAACCGAGTCCTTCGGTATGAGGGCGACCGCCGTGTCCAATAGCTTATCGATATCGCTTTCGACGAAGGCCTGTGCCTCCATCGCCGCGACTATTTGCGCACCGTAGATGGCCTCGCCGTCGTGGGAAACGGATGCGGCCTTACGGGCGAATTCGGCGGCAATCTCCGGTTCGCCGGGCGCGATCATTCCCCAGCCGTCTATGAAGATCTGCGCGCCGATCTGTTCGGCTGCCATCTTTCCGTATGTGGCGATCGAACCGCTGTGCGGCGCTTTGACGCCATGTTTGAGGCGCAGGTAAGCAATATACTCCGTCGAGTTTCCCATACTGCCCACCAGAGCACCGTCCTCTTCTCAATCAGGTAGTTTAGCCAGGCCTGTCCGATTAGTTCCGCAGTGATGTCACGGCCGTTTCCGTAGTCGCTAAATGCGCGCAGAAATGTGAATCTGCCCGAAATATCGTCGTCGGTCACGACAAGCGGCCTGCCCAGTTTTTTATGGACGCAGTAGTTCACTTCTCCCCATTCAGCCGAGATTCGCTCGTAGGTCCAGCCTTCGAAAGGTCTGCCCAGGTAGACGCCGACGATCTTTCCCAGTACACCGGCATAAACGCGCTCGATATAGTCTGATGGTAGCGGCACGATCGGTTAACCTCGTTGTGTACATTTCCCGCTCCATATTGTACGTAGTAGAGATTTCTCCTCCTGGTCGGGCCACAATCGATGAACAAATCCGAGCCGGAACCCGGGAGAATTGGGTTCGCGCTTTGAGAAGGATTATTTGAGGCTGCCTGGAATATGACTTGGTAGTTTGGGCGTTGAAAAGTGGCAGGCGAAATGAACGTTTGGATAGCGGCAATCGTTAAGAGTCAGATTCAAGGCGGGCTCCGAGTTTGCAGGTTGAAATCTGGAACACAGAACGCGAGCCTGGCGTACAATAATCAACCTCTGTTACTGGGCGACATTCGGATGTCTGAGCCAGCATTTATGTAGTTGCTGGACAGCGTAATTGTCATTGTTCTCCTCACGAAAGGAAGTAACGAATGGTACGAAGATTGCTGCTGGCTGCGGCGCTGCTCTTTTCGGCGTCACTCTCGCTCAAAGCGGAGGCCGGCGAGCTAAAAATCGGTGACCCCGCACCAATGCTCAAAGTAAGTAAATTCGTAAAGGGCACTCCTGTCGCGAAATTTCAGCCCGGCAAGCTCTACGTGGTTGAGTTCTGGGCAACCTGGTGCGGTCCGTGCCGCGCCACCATTCCCCACCTGACGGAGCTGGCCAAGAAACACAAGGACATTCAGTTCGTCGGCGTAAGCGTCTGGGAGAACCAACAGACTGCCGTCGAGCCGTTCGTCAAAGAGATGGGCGACAAGATGAACTACTCCGTCGCGATGGATCTGGTGCCCGCAGGTAAGTCGGGTAACGACGGGTTTATGGCCGCCAATTGGATGACTGCCGCGAACCAGGAAGGCATCCCGACCGCGTTCGTTATCAACAAAGACGCCAAGGTTGCCTGGATTGGCCATCCGATGGCACTAGCAGAGCCGCTCGATAAGATCGAGGCGGGCCATTGGGACCTTAAATCGGAGAGCGCCAAGTTTGCTAAGGAGCAGGCCGGCAAGAAGAAGATGGCGGCACTGAACCAGAAAATCGGCGCAGCGCTGAAGGACAAGGACTTCAATACCGCGCTGGCGACGGCGAACGATGCGATTGCCGAAGACCCGGCCATGGAGGAGCAGCTCGCCAACTTCAAGCTTACGATGCTCAAGCAGCTAAACCGCACCGACGACGCGCACTCTTACTTTGCGCGCCTGTTGGATACGGTCTTCAAGGACAATGCGATGGCGTTGAACGCGCTTGTCTGGCCGATCGTGGACCCGGACGCCAAGATGAAGCCGACCGTGGCGGATGCCCAGGCGGCCCTTAAGGGCGCGATCCGCGCCGATGAGCTGACCAAATCCAAGGACGCAGCAATCGGCGACACGCTAGCCGCTGCCTATCACGCGGTCGGCGATGACAAGAATGCAATCGCAACTCAAGAGCGAGTGCTTGTGCTTGCCAAAGGCACGGAGCTGGAGAAGGATCCCTCTCTAAAGCAGCACCTTGACCTCTACAAGAAGGGCAAGAGCTGACGCCTGATCGAGACCATTGAACGTTTCGTTGCCATTTCGTCGACCCTTTACGGAAGCGGAGAGCCTACTCTTCGCTTCCGTATTTTAGTTTTAGGGATATTGTAGTATTCGCAAGCGTATGACAGAATAATAACCGTAACGTGACATGACTTTCTATCGATGTCCGATTAGTTAAACGCGCCTGTCGGCGTGGGAGATGCCTGTGCCAAGTCCATTCCCAGGAGTAGATCCCTATATCGAAAACTCAATATTCTGGAAAGGCTTTCACAACGGCTTTATCACATTTGCCGCCGCCGCGCTTAATGCAATCCTGCCGGCAGGCTATGCCGCGAACTACGAAGAGCGAGTCTATGTCGTGCCGCCGGAGCGATCACTGTATCCGGATATACTCGTTTTGCACAAACCAACGGGCAATAGTGCGCCAAATCTTGGTGCGATTGCAGTGCTGGAAGCGGGGGCCCCACACGGAATCTTGACCGTTCATTCGGAAGAGGTTCGAGAGGGATTTGTGGAAGTACGCTCATCGGACGATTGGGACGATATTATTACAATTATCGAGCTTCTTAGTCCTGCGAACAAGGCCGTCGGCAGTATTGGCCGCGACGAATACCTGCAAAAGCAGAGTGAAATATTGCGAAGCGCGACAAACCTACTAGAAATCGATCTCCTGCGGAAAGGTTTCCATACGGTCGCCGCTCCTCTGGAAGGACTGCGACTACACGGTCAATTCGACGCCGTGATCAGCCTGCACCTTCACTCCAGTGCCCAATACCCGTTCTGGCTGAACCGGCTGCCTGAGCCACTGCCGGCAATTAGCGTACCGCTGGCGAGTGGAACACCGAGTGTGGTGCTCGATCTCCAGAATATCTACGATCAGACTTACAACGCGGGACCCTATTCACGCCGCGTCGATTACCGAGCAGTACCCACGCCGCCGCTTGATGCCTATTGTGCAGAGTGGGCCGACAGTTTGTTGAGAGAGAAAGGGTTGCGCCCGTGACGTCCATCGTAAAGACTGCTTGCCCGCATGATTGCCCGGACACCTGCTCTATGTTGGCTTTTGTTGAGGAGGGCAAACTGGTGCGAGTGAGCGGTAATCCGGACAATCCGTTTACGCGGGGAAACTTGTGCCGGAAGGTGGCGCACTACGAGGAGCGGGTCTACAGTAAGGATCGCGTTCTATATCCGATGCGACGGATCGGGCCGAAGGGGGAGGGGCAATTCGAGCGCATTTCCTGGGAGGAGGCGCTGGCGGAAATATCCGGCCGCTGGAAGACGATTATTCGAGAGCATGGCCCGGAGGCAATCCTGCCTTACTCCTATGCGGGGACGATGGGCATCGTGCAGATGAGCGCTTGCGACTCACGGCTCTGGAACCGAATGGGCGCAAGTCAATTGAAGCGGACAATCTGCTCGGCGGCGGCGGAGGTCGGGTACGGATTCGTCAACGGCTGGACCGGCGGGATCGACCCGGAGGAGTTCGCCGACAGCCGCTTTATTATCGCCTGGGGCACAAACCTATCCAGCACGAACGTTCACCAGATGCCGTTCGTGCGTGAGGCGCAGGCGAAAGGCGCTACCTTTGTGGTGATCGATCCGTATCGGACACGGACCGCCAATGCCGCGGATTGGTTCGTCCAGCCGAAGCCCGGCTCGGATGCCGCCCTCGCCCTGGGCATGGCACGCGTGATCTTCACGGAGAACCTGCACGACGAGGCGTACCTGGAGGCGAATACGATAGGGTGGCAGCAGTTTCGCGAGCGCTGCGCGGAGTATCCCCCGGAGCGTGTGGCGGCGCTCACCGGCCTGGATGCCGATGAGATCGTGCGCCTGGCGAAGGCGTACGCGACGCAGACACCCTCGGCCATACGACTTGGCTATGGGCTTTCGCGAACGGGCAGTGGCGGCGGAATGATCCGTGCAATCGCCTGCCTACCGGCGGTAATAGGCGCCTGGGGTAAGCACGCAAGCGGTCTCCTTCTTTCGACCAGCGCTCACTTCCCAATCAACTGGCGAAATGTTAAGCGGCCGGATCTTCTCCATTCGCCGGACGACGAAAGCCCGAAAAAATGGGGCCGTCGTACCCCTCGCGCAATCAATATGAACGAGATAGGGCGCGCGCTGCTCGAAACCGCGGCCCCTCCGCTGCTCTCGCTCTATGTCTATAACTCGAACCCGGCAGCAGTCGCGCCCAACTCAAACCTGGTGCTGAAGGGATTGCAGCGCTCCGATCTGTTCACCGTTGTTCACGAGCAGATGATGAGCGACACGGCTCGCTATGCCGATATCTTGCTTCCGGCAACTACACAACTGGAGCATTTGGACCTGATGCGCGCCTACGGCCATCTCTACATCAACCTGTGCCGGCCTGCCATTGCGCCGCTTGGCGAGGCGCGCCCGAACCTCGATGTGATGAACGCTCTTGCGAAGGCGATGGGCTACACGGATTCTATCTTTGACGAAACGGCGGACGATGTGGTGCGAGGCGCCCTGGACTCCGATCATCCGGATATGGCGGGGATCACTTACGAATACCTGCTGGAACACGGGTTCGCTAAGTTGGGACAGGGAGCAAGCCGGCAGTCGGCAAATGCAAATCGGCAGACGAACGAGGCGAGAATTCAAGGCACACTTGGGCGGCAGCCGGCTTTTCGAACTTCGTCCGGGAAGATCGAGCTTTACTCCGAGCAGGCAGCGCGCGAGGGGTTCGATCCGCTTCCGAGTTATGAGGCCGCCGCCGAAAGTGCGGAGGCGGACCCGGCGCTCGCGCGTGAATTTCCCGTCAACCTGCTTTCGCCTGCGGCTCACCACTTCCTTAATTCCACTTTCAGCAATATAGAATCGCTCCAGAAAAGCGAAAAGGAGCCGCGAATCTGGATTCATCCTAAGGATGCAGAGTCTCGCGGGATTGCGGATGGAGACCCGCTGCGGGTATGGAATCGTCGCGGCGAAGTGCGTCTTCGCGCCGTTGTCAGCGAGAATGTGAAGCCGGGCGTCGCCTGGTCGCCGTCTCTTTGGTGGCATCGCGACAGTCCCGGCGGCAATGTAAACATGCTAACTTCGGACCGACTTACGGATATGGGCGGCGGCTCCACTTTCCATACAAATCTGATTCAGTTCGAGAAGATCGAGGTAACTGTTCTGTAGGACGAATTTCGCATGGGGCTTCGCCCTGGTAACCTTGCCGGATTGCGTGCGGCCTCCTCTGATCTGACATCCTATTCCCACCGACAATAGTAACGACATCTCGAATCGGTACCTTCGATGAGGGCCGACGGGTGTCGTTAAGGGGCGACCAATCGGAACCGGGCAGGGGCGCAGACCGTGGGAACGTTACGGATATTAGATCGCATCCTGATGCTGGATTACCGCCTCTTCCTGGTAGCATTAACGGCGAGCGCGCTCTATTTCCAGCCCCGATTGGTTCGGGCCGTAGCTCCCACTGCGGAGTTGGCTCCTGGTTCTCGTGTAAATTACAGTTTCTCTATTCGGCGTGACAAAGCCGGTAACGGCTTGCGGCTTGTTCAAACGGTCCTCATTGCGCTTCTCGCCTGGCTCGCGATGGGCCTGCTGCCCCTATTGCTCCAATCCCTGCATTGGCCGCTGATTCACGATGCCCCGATCATGCACTATGTCGCGTGGAGGATACTCCATGGCGAGGTTCCGTATCGCGACATCTTCGATATGAACCTTCCGGGGGTGTACCTGATCCACATCATAGTGCTTAAGGTATTCGGCGCGTCCGATGCGGGTTGGCGGCTGTTCGATCTGCTCTGGCTCGTACTTACCAACTGCCTCCTCTGGGCGCTCTGTTGTTCGCGCGGAAAAGGGTGGGCGATCGCGTCGGTTCTGCTCTACTCCGCCTTTCACCTCTCCAGCGGCGCGCCGGGCATGGGGCAGCGCGACTACTTCGAATTTACCTTTCTTGCGGGTGGATTGGTACTCGCAATTCGCGCCCTGGAGAGCGGTCCGGATCGACGTCGGCTGTTTCTTTCCGGTCTCGCGCTCGGATATGCCGTAAGTATCAAGCCTCTCGCAATCCTATTGCTTGCTGCCGTCGCAATTCTGGCAGCCACGCGGTCGGGATGTACGCGAAGCGAGCAAGCCAAGTCGGTGGGAGCCACGCTTGCCGGTGGACTTGTCGCGCCCGCGCTTTTTACCGTGTGGCTGGCCGCGATTGGCGGGCTTAAGCCGTTTCTGGTGACGTTCGCGGGAGTTATGCCGCTCTATTCGAAAATGCACGATCGGCCCTTTCTTCAGTACCTGGCGGAATACTGGCCGATCTGGCTGCCTTGTATCCTGGCGATCCCCGTAACAATGCTGTATGGTCGGCCCGATTCACGGCGATTATTGCTAGTAATGGGTGTGGCGTACGGAGCGCTCCATTATGCTGCACAAGGCAAAGGGTGGCTTTACCAGCTCTATCCACTGGTCGGATTTGGCGGCGCGCTTATGGCCGCTAACCTGGAGATGCTATCGCGTACTACTCGCCGTAGAACTATTGTCGCGGCAACCGCGCTTACAGTCTTCTTTACTCTGGCGATAGGCTGCTGGGATAGCCGCCTCCAACCCGCCAATGCGTTGACTGTGGACACTTTGGACACCGTGGCGTCGCTTGAGCGGGATATGAGACCCCAGCTTGCTCCAGGGGTCACTGTCCAATCCTTCGATACCACTGCCGGCTGCAGTCATGCCCTGATGCGAATGAACGCGCCGATGCCGACCCCCTACCTGTGCGATTACCTGTTCTACGGCGATCCGGCAGAGCCATACGTTCGGACCATACAGGACCGATTTATGGCGGACATGCGGGCGCGTCCTCCGACTTTTCTAGTGGTCTATCGCTGGGGGTGGCCCTCCGGCCAGTACGAGCGCCTGGCGCGATTCCCCGCGCTTCAGCAATGGATACGAGACAGCTACCGGCTTGAGCTCACGCGGCAAAAGTACGTAATCTACAAGCAGAAGGACGCCGCGCCTCCAGATAGTGTTCAAATCAGCCGATAAATGTGCGGGCATGTACATTGCCTGACTCACATGCAGGAATCGTTCCGTGGTGAAGTGGCGTGCGGGGTTGGCCGGGAGATGGCCGGGAATGAGGTTGATGCACTATGATTAGCCTGAAAAAACTGAGCGAGCTCAACAACTTATATGGAAACATCCAGTCCGCGAAGAGGCGTCTGCTCCGGATGCACTTCGAAAGCGGCTGTGGTCACATCGGCGGCAATCTGTCCTGCCTCGACATACTAATGACTCTCTTCCACACAGTCTTGGAGCCGTGCGACAGCTTTGTCCTCAGCAAAGGGCATGCCGCGGGAGCGCTGTATACAACCCTCTGGTCCATCGGTGTATTGACGGACGAAGATATGCGCACTTTTCACAAGGACGATACGCGTCTAGGCGGCCATCCTTCCCCTCACCACTTGCCGCAGATTCCTTTCGCGACCGGCAGCCTTGGCCACGGACTGCCGCTGGCCTGTGGCCTCGCGCTCGCAGAACAGCTAAAGGGCGGGCCGGGGAGAACCTACTGCCTTTTGTCAGATGGCGAATGGCAGGAGGGATCGAATTGGGAGGCTCTGATATTTGCGTCCCAACGCCAACTTCCGCTCACGTTGATTGTGGACAAGAACGGGCTTCAGGGGTTTGGTTCGGTACGCGATATTGCGGGAGCGCGCGACTTTTCGGAGCAGTTCCGCGCGTTCGGTGTCAGCACATCCTCGGTCTCCGGCCACGACGCAAACGCCATGTTCCGGGCCATGAACGCGAACACAACCGGCTTGACGGCTATAGTAGCAGACACTCACAAGGGTAACAGCATCACGTTTATGGAAGACCGGATGGAGTGGCACTACCTGCCTATGTCGCGCGAGCTCTACGAGAAGGCGCTGGACGATCTCGCTGCCAGTGAAGTGGAGGAGCGCAAGGCAGCGTAACGAACTGCAATTAGCGCCCCCCAGCCCCCAATTTTGGGGGAGATGTTGCGCCTTGCGCCAGCCAGTTCCCCCACATTGGGGGTTAGCGGGCGCTAGTCGTGCTTTTTGCACGCACTCTAAGAAGCGCGGACCGAATTGTGGTCAAATCCATTGGGACGGCGGTCTCCCTCAAGCATCCGAGCGACGACTATTTGGGCGTTTTAGCGTGCCAATAGTAACAGGAAAATACCGGTGGCCAGTAACCCAATTCAATTTGCCGGACAGTACTGGATAGTGCTCGTATGGATCGCGGGGCTTGCGTACCTGGCGCGGTTCCGCACGACTAGGCTCTATCGAGAAGTGCTGGCAGGATCGGAGTGGGTGCTCACCGGAACCCTGGCGATCTGCGCAATTGCGCTTCAGGTTGCTTATTGGACTCACGCGGGCGGTCTTTGGCGGGACGAAGCGAACAGTATCAACCTGGCCACCGTTCCCCGAATTCGCGATCTCTGGGATCATCTCGACGGCGACTCGTTTCCGCTGCTCTGGCTGCTGGTTCTGCGCGGCTGGGCATGGATGGGACTTGCCGGCAGCGACCTTTCGATTCGGGCTCTCTCCCTTCTGATTTCATTTGGAATTCTGGCCGCGATCTTTTGGATTGCCCGTCGATCGGGCGTCGCTTTCCCGATAATCTCGTTGTTGTTCGTTGCCTGCAACCCCGTGTTCGTTCGATGCGTTGGAGCGAATCGGGCGTACGGACTAGGTATTCTGCTGCTCCTGGCAGTTTACGGGGCGATTGGAGCGATACTTCGCAATCCCTTCCATTGGACACGGTTTGCGGGCGCGTGTGTCCTGGCTATCCTTGCCGTCCAGTGCATGTACTTCAACACGGTATTTCTCTGGATGATTACCGGAAGCGCGGTAATAGTATCGCTCTGCCGTAAAGACAAGGCACGAGCCGCTGCCTGCGCCGGAATTGGTCTGATCGCCACCGCGACCATGCTGCCCTACATCGTAATCGTGCATAAACAGCAGGAATGGAGCGGGTACATCACTACTCCGCCGCGGCTGGACGAAATCTGCCACGTCCTAAGCAGAGTTTTGGAGAGCCAGGGGCCGTTTACTTTTGTTGTAAGCGTGAGCCTGACAATCATCGCACTCACTTTCTCAATCAGGTACTTGATGCGTCACCATGAGGAGATGCCGGCGCATTCGGATCGAGATCGCGTTCTGTTCAGTGCGCTTTGCCTGATGCTGTGCGGCGTGGGAAACATGGCCTTTCTGTGGATGCTGAAATACAACGTCCAGACCTGGTATTTCGCCGCCTTTCTCGCGGTGGCGGGTGTATCGCTGGACACGCTGATCGCCGTTGCTATGGCTAATGACGAGGTGCGCCGGACGGCACGCGTCGCCTTTGCATGCGTTATCGGGCTGGCATCCCTCGCGACGACTCAGCAATCCGCGCTGGCGCGGCAGACCAACATCGACATTGTCGCTT
>JAYTEU010000726.1:0-1553 GCA_043734985.1 Chthonomonadaceae bacterium | reverse complement strand
CGGCAGGCGGCTCGCCGGAACAGTTCGGAGTAGACTTCGGCGCGTTCTGCGGAGGAGTAGTGCGATTCGGTGAGACGGACACCGGAAGCGACGCCCGCTCGCTCCTTACGCACGGCGTCGGAGGAGAGAACGATCGCGGGCAGGCGCCGTGCCAGCTCCTTCGCCAGGCCGGACTTGCCCGAGCCTGAGAGACCGGCGGTGATCAGCAGGGCCGGGCCGGAGCGCTTCCGGGCGCAGCAGCCTGCAAGGTCGTAGGCAGCGGCTGCGACAGCGCGGTGCGCGGTGCGCTCCGGCTCCGGAATTTCAGGCTCGTTGGCCGCGAACAGCGCTATGTTGCCGCGCACCACTGCGCGATACGTTTCATAGAACGGTAGGATCTCGCGCAGACTTTCGACGGGATGCGCACGCGTGTAGGAGTCGACGAGGACCCGCCGCAGATCCGCGCGGCCGCATAGATCCAGGTCCATCGCGAGATAGGCCAGGTCGGCGGCGATGTCAATATACCGGAACTCCTGGTTGAACTCTATACAGTCGAATATCTGGATGCCGCCGTCGAATCGGGAATCGAGGCAGATATTCTGACTTCGCAGATCCCCATGACAATCACGCAAAGCGCCCTCGTCCATGCGTTTGTGGAACAGCTCGGGATTACGCTCCAGAAAGGATTGCATGTAGCCGCGGATGGCCGCGCGCGCCGGGCGCGAAACGAGATTACCCGCCAGAGTCTCCATCGTACGGAGCGTATTGAAGATCGTGCGCGAGACGACGCCATGCCTGCCCCAATCGCGGATTTCAAGCCCGGCTGCGGCGCGATTGTGGAATGCGGCAAGTACTCGGGCGATCCGCTCGATTTCGGGGACGCCCACGGTTCCCGCCTGAAGGCGCGCGGAGAGCATGTCCTCTTCGCGCAGTTGGCGCATCCGGACCGCCCACTCCACGGGTTCGCCCACGCCGCCGAAAACGAACTGCCCGTTCTTCTCCGTGACAGGTGTTAGGTTCAGGTACAGATCGGGGCACAAGCGCCGGTTTAGAGTGAGCTCCTGTTCGCAGAACACGCGGCGGCTCTGCAGAGTGCGATAGTCCAGGAATCCGAAATCCACGGGCTTCTTGATCTTGTAGGCGTATTCCCCCGTCAGGAATACGCAGGAGATATGCGTCTGCACGACCCGAATTGCCTGGACGGGGTGAGGGTATGCCGTCGGCTCGGAGAGATCGGCGATTAGCCGTTCTATTCCGGGGAGTTCCGTTGCCATCGTCTTTGCATTACTTTCCATGGATGCCGAGCATTCCCGCCGTGCGGTACGCGGCCATTCGGCGCGAGTTCAACCTACCTTCGTACCGTGGCGACGATCACCGTGGCGCTGGGCTTCAGGCTTTGTGGGTTACCTTCGGGGGCAGTGGTACTAATGTGTACCCACTTCCGACAGAAGTGGCGCCGGGCTTAAGGCTTTGTGGGTTAGCTTCGGTTTCCACCTACATTCGCACCACGGCGACGATCAGCGGACCGACAGGACGGGGCAGTGGGCATGGCGCAGGACTCCTTCGGAGACGCT
>JAYTEU010000725.1:0-6379 GCA_043734985.1 Chthonomonadaceae bacterium | reverse complement strand
ACATCCCGCCGCCTGATTTTTCGTTTACTACGTTTAAAAGATAGAGGAGAACCCATGAAGGTCCTGATCATTGGCGGAACCGGGCTAATAAGCACTGCGATCAGCCGTCAGCTTTTAGCGCGTGGCGACGAGGTCACGCTGTTCAATCGCGGTAAGAGCGAGATTCGCTTTTCCGAAGGCGCGAAGTTCCTTCACGGCGACCGTAAGGACTATGCAGCGTTCGAGGCGCAGATGGCGGACGCCGGACCGTTCGACTGCGTAATCGACATGATCGGATTCGTGCCGAACGATGTTGAAAGCGCCATTCGGGCGTTTCGCGGTCGGATCGGCCATTTCATCTTTTGC
This sequence comes from Chthonomonadaceae bacterium, assembly GCA_043734985.1. GTDB lineage: Bacteria > Armatimonadota > Chthonomonadetes > Chthonomonadales > Chthonomonadaceae > DATGJU01. The sequence goes on along the minus strand of JAYTEU010000725.1, from coordinate 6,034 downwards.
AGCACGGTCTGCGTTTACGGCGGTCCGGCGAGCCGCTACCCCATCCGCGAGGACGAGGAGCGCAGACCAACGGGCGGCTATGGGGCGAACAAGACCCTCTGTGAAGCTACGCTGCTTGCGGCGGATCATCGCGGCGATTTCCGTGTCACCGTCATGCGCCCGTCCCAGACCTATGGGGAGGGCGGAACCATCGTGCATTCGCTGGGGACGCGGACCAGCTACCTGGATCGAATCCGCAAGGGCAAGCCTATTATCGTTCATGGGGACGGATCGTGCCTATGGGCCGCCTGCCATGTAGACGATGTCGCCGCCGGGTTCGTCGGCGCGGCGGGCAATCCGGCGGCGTTCGGGAAAACCTATAATGTGACGGGCGAGGAGTGGATGACCTGGAACCGATATCACGAGGGGGTCGCGGAGGCGCTGAATGCTCCCAGTCCAAAGCTGGTACACATTCCCACGGATATACTCGGCCGGATCGCTCCCAAGCGGGCCGGCATCAGCGTGGATATTTTCCAGTACCCGAGCGTGTTCGACAACTCCGCGGCCATTCGCGACCTCGGATTCCGTTATACGGTTCCTTGGGTGGAGGGTGTCCGCCGAACCGTCGGCTGGCTGGTCTCGCGCGGACGCATCGAGAACTCCGACGACGATCCGCTCGAGGATCGGATACTTGCCGCATGGACCGATTTGGCGGACCGGATGTCGCACGATCTACAGGGACTTGAAACTTAGGGCTTCTATAGACCAAGCGCGGCATAGAGAAAAGGCGCATTTTGGCCGATAATTTTGGTCGAAATCAATGTACATTGCAAAGTGAGCGCCCATAATGACGAGCGAAGGAAGCGGGGAGTGGTTCCCCTTGCCCGATGAGGATGTGAACCGTTCGGCGTCCTCTGAGATTATGTCCGAACGGCTGGACTCTCTCCTGCCTGACGACCCGGCGACCGGTGTGACCACTTACGAGGCGTTCCGTATCTATCTTGGCGGTTTCATGGATCTGATGGCCCGGCATGGCCAGCCGCTTTCCCTGCTGGCCATTGCCGCCGACCCAAGCGAGACTCTGCAGCGTTTGGGAGCAAACGGCGCGCTGCTGATAGCCTCCGCAATCGCGCGGTGCCTGAGACAAGAGACGCGAATCTATGATGTAGTCGGACGCGGACAGTCCGATGAAGCGCACGGGTCGTACGCGTTCCTGTTGGCGCTTCCCATGACGAGTGAAACGCTCGCCCGACCGTTCGCCGCGCGCCTGCGCGAAGCGATGACTATCTCGACCGGCAACCTGGGTGGCCCGTGGCTGACCCTCTCCGTGGGCATCGCATCTCTTTCTTTGGAGACCGACTCGCCGGAGAAGCTAATTCTGCGCAGTCGGCAGGCGCTTGCAGGAGCGCAGCGAAGTGGCGGCGACTGCATCTGGGGTCACGCGGACACGGTGCGACGCATCATCAAGAGTGAGTGGCACGACTCATCGCAGGAATAGGCCGGCTCGGATGAACTCACCTAAACTACAGACATCTTGGGAGCCGGATGTCGCGGCGGACCCCATGGATCTGCCCGGTAGGCTGGCGACGATGGCCCCGCGAATAGCGCATGCCGTAGAATCCGCCAACGTGCTCGTAGCGAACAGCAGCAATCCGCATCGGACCCTGCTGACCGCAATGCTCAACCACCTTGGTTACGGCGTGACTACCGCCAGCGACGCCGTGGAGGCTGGAGCGTGGCTGTCTCAGCGGCCGTTCGACATTCTGCTGACGGACAGTACGATGTCGGGCGTTGGGCTCTCAAAACCGAGCGAGATTGCGCCGTCTTACCCAGATATGGTGATCGTCCATGTTACGAGGTCGGGTGCAGCGCGCGAATCGGAGGAGGCCGGCACGGGTGATGTCATTTCGCTTCCCTGCACTCAGGGCGAGCTTGCGGTCATCCTGCAGCGCAACCTAACGAGGCGATCCCTGCAGCGAAAGCATGCGCAGCGCTTCCGTCAGGCACTGGAGACGTCGAACGAGAACGTGCTCGACGCCCTCTTGACTGCATACAATACGAGGAATACCGAAACCGAGGGCCATTCCGAGAGAGTGACCGCCTATACAATGGAGATCGCGGACGCCCTCCAGATTTCGGCGCAGCAGAAGTACCACATCGAGCGGGGAGCGCTCCTCCACGATGTCGGGAAGGTGAGCATTCCCGATCGGGTTCTCCACAAACCGGACGCTCTGACCGAGGGCGAATGGACGGAAATGCGCAAACATCCCGTTACGGGTTACCAGATGTGCATGAAGATCGAAATGCTGCGGGAGTCGGCCCAGGTAGTTCTGCGCCACCACGAACAGTGGGACGGATCGGGTTATCCGGACGGCATCGAGGCTGAGGCGATTCCCCTGGGAGCTCGGATATTCGCCATGGCCGACGCTCTGGATGCGATCACCAGCGACCGTCCTTACCGCAGAGCGCGCTCCTTTGCGGCAGCTCGCGAGGAGATCGCCCGAGCCGCGGCCCGACAGTTCGACCCGGCGATCGTCCGCGTGTTCCTCAAGATACCGGAGTCGCGGTGGAGCTTTATCCGGGCGAACGCGGCTATGTGAGGCGATCCTCACGCATACCGTATCCCCACAATTTCGTATTTTGCCTTGCCGCCGGGCAGTGTCGCTTCCACGGTGTCGCCGATCTTGTGGTGAAGCAGTGCCTTCCCAACGGGCGACGAGTAGGATATTCGATCGTTTATTGGGTCGGCCGACATCGCATCGACTATAGTAAGTTCCCAATCGTCATCGGTTTCGATCTCGCGGATCATAACGATTGAGCCAATCGCTACCATGTCGCCGCCGGCGGATGCGCCATCCTCCACGACTCTTGCCCTATCAAGTACGGCTTCCAGTTCGGCGATCTTGCCGTTCAAAATAGCCTGCCCCTGTTTTGCGGCCTGATATTCGAAGTTCTCCGAGAAGTCCCCATACTCTCGCGCCCGCTTGATCTGCTCCATGATTTCCGGCTTACGCACCATGCGAAGCGTTCGCAGCTCTTCTTCAAGCTCTTTCTTCCGGCTGGTCGTCAGGATTATCTCGTCGCGCTGCATAGCGGAGGTTACTCCAATATTCAAGTAGTCGGCCCGTTCCGAAGAACCGGCGCGGGCAGGAAGACAGAAAAAAAGACAGTGCGAACAATCGCCGCTTAGCGAGGCCGTTCGCACTGGAGTCAATATAACATAATCATTGTCGGACTGTCAACGTCCGCAGTCAAAATGCCGGACGGCCGTAAGGTAGTTTGACCGTCTCAACGGGCCGCCTTGAGCGCGGCGGCGACCTGCGCAACCCTTTTCCCCTGGTGCCGCGCGGCGATCAGTTCGTTCTCCGTAGGCGGTTCGTTGGTCTGACCGGAGCTGGTGCTCGCGCCGTACGGGGTCGCGGTCGCAAAGAAGATGGGGTCGGAATAGCCGGTGGGCACAATGATCAATCCGAGATGCGACATGGGCGCAAACAGGGTGAGCAGTGTGGTCTCCTTGCCGCCGTGCAGGGTGGCGGTGGATACGAAGGCACTGCCGACTTTGCCGTTGAGCGCGCCCTTAGCCCATAGCCCGCCGAACGAATCGATATAGCTCTTCAGTTCCGCGGAGACGTTGCCGAAGCGTGTCGGTGTACCGAAAATGATGGCGTCCGCCTCCGCCGCGTCGTCCGTCGTGGGAGCGGGGTAAAGGGCTTTCAGCCGCTCCCGACTCTCTTTCCAGCCGGGCACGGTGTCGATTATCGCCTCAGGGACGATGTCGTCAACGCGGCGCAGTTTGACGTCCGCGCCTGCCGTGCGCGCGCCCTCGGCTATCGCCTCCGCCAGGGCAGCGGTGCTTCCGTTGCGGGAGTAGAATGCGATCAGGACCTTTGTTTGCTCGCTCATTGGGATTTCCTTTCGGGAATAGTTCATGGGTTGGGAGAGTACCGTTCGGTGGCTTCAGCCGATTTGCCCAACTTCTTCAGAAGGTCGGTTGCAGCTTTCTGTTCGGTCGGGTTAAGGCCGGCGACAGCCTGTACGATGCGGTGGATGTGCGCCGGGAAGATCGCGGCGATTCGGTCGCGACCGGCGGCGGTGAGCGCGGCGAAGATCACCCGGCGATCGGTCGGGCAGGTTTGCCGCTCCACCAGGCCCTTTTTCACGAGCTGATCGATGACATAGGTGACGCTGCCGGTCGTGAGCAGGATTCGATCCGCGATCTCGCCCTGCGGCTGCGGCCCCTTGTGGAGGAGAAGCTCCAGAACGCCAAACTCGCTGACGCTTAGATCGTGCCGCACGATGTCCTGCCGCGCATGCTCGCCGACGCTTGCGGCCGCCCGTGCCAGCACGACGAACAGCTTCAGCGCCCGCCTGGAATCGTCGTCATAGCTGTCGAGCGCGTCTTCTTCCATCGCTTCCTCCTCCCGCAAGATTGCCGTGCCGCCAACTATCTTGAAATCAAATATCTTGATTTAAATGTTTCTACGAACGGCGGAACGATTTAGTTGCAGGACGGCGACGCGTCGCCTGGGAGAAAGCCCAGGCGTGTCTGCGCACTCCAGGGGGTTTGCTGCAATGCCGTTCAAATAAGCATGGGATTGCCCGAAGCCTGCGGCGGCGGCGGCACTCCCGGGTGGGACCCGGCGACGGGTGAACCCTTCGCTGTAGGCCGCTGCGCGGCGTCTGCCCTTCGGGCAGGATACATGTCTCGCCCAACCCAGGGCGGTTCCCGGCGAACCGCCGAAGGCTCTACAGCGAAGGGCGGAGTCCCCCTGGGCTTGCCGTCGCTAATCGTCTTTTAAATGGCATTGGGGTTTGCCGGTTTGCCGGGTTGGCAGCAGTCTGTTGTGGGTGTTATGTGCTACTCTTGTGTGTGGTCCCTTGGCTTGTTGTGATCGGTGGACGGATGACGCGGGTGAGGTTGTCAGGCTGGAGTGAATGGTTGAATACCGTGCTTGCCATCTTGCGGCAATACCCTATGATTGCAGGAAGGCTACTGGTGGCTCTGGGCGCGCTGCTTCGCGACCTGCCGGCTCACCTTTATGAATAATTCATGCGCCGCCAACTCACGGTTTCGCTGCGTGTAAACAATAGCGAGCCGGCGTTCGACTGGATCAATGTATGGCTGGACAAACAGCCCTATGCCAGGCGATCGCGCTTGCTCTCCATTACGACCGAGACGGGTTTTGGAACATCTGCACCGCCCGGAGGCTGCGCTCGAAACCGCCGCGAGCGTTGGAAGAATGCTGAATGAAGCGGTGACCACGAAAACGAACGAGGATTGAATCCGGGAGGCGACGATGGAAGCAATGCGGGTACTGGTAATACTGTTTCTCGTCACGGTCGGCAGGACGCCCGCGGATCGGCACGAGTTCGACCGCATAAAGGGAGAGTGGAGGATCGTGGGTTCGGAGGTCCATGGCGACCGGTCCACGAGGGATCGATGGAAGGGCAAGAAGCTGATCATATCCAGGCCGATAAGCGCCGTGCGACAGCCTGCCGAGTCGTTGGCCTATCTGGGCCGTCTCGAAACACGGACTAAACCGCCGAGGATGGTCATCAGTATCGTCAGGTCCGCCGGACCGCCTAGACAGGCGGAGGCGACAGGGGCCGAGCCGCCGGATGTGCATAAGCCGGCCTCCCGTATTTCCAGCATTCATCCGGCGGAAGAGGCAAAGTACATCACCACGTATGAGGTTCGCGGCGATAAGATGAAATTGTATATGATGGAGTTCTACGGCAAGGCTTCGCCACTGCCGAAAAAGCCGGGATTTGCACCGGGCGCACACGGCATATTGTTTCGCCTCGAACGCACTCCCGATCGCAGCGGGCGGCAACGCCAATGAAGCCTTCCGGATACATCATCGTTGCCGGCATCTACATGGTAGTCGCGCTCGTGGGATACGCGATCACTCGATCGCTGCATGTGGAGAACTCCAGCATCGCGCTGATTCTCGGCGCTTTTGCGGGCACTTCGTTCGGCGTGGCGGTGTGGCACCGCCAATCGCCAGGGTCGTCGCTAACAAGCGTCAAATTGGGGCTTGGCATTACGCTTGCG
>JAYTEU010000724.1:0-1756 GCA_043734985.1 Chthonomonadaceae bacterium | reverse complement strand
CAAGCTGGTTGCCGCGCTGCTGGAGTGTTTTGACAATGATCCGGCCACCATTTTTGGAGCCTCCGATGGCGAGCTGGACAGCGTCCCGCTCTTCCAGGCGCGGCACCTCGTTACGCTGCGCAAGCCGGAGTTCGAGGCGACCGACCGGCAGATGCGCTGGTTCGAGCGGTACGTCGTGCGGCTGATCTTGCCCTCGCACCCGGAGTACCCGCCCGCGCTCTGCACTATCTCCGACCCGCCGCCGTTTCTCTTTATTCGCGGCTCGCTGGCCGGGGCGAAGAACAACGGCGTGGGCATCGTTGGCTCGCGCCATGCAACACCCTATGGCCGGGCGGTCTCCGAGCGGTTCGGCCGGGAGTTGGCCGGCCAAGGCGTGACGGTATTCAGCGGCGGCGCGGTGGGCATCGATTCTGCGGCGCACCGGGGAGCAGTCGCTTCGGGCGGACGGACGGTGGCTGTGCTTGGCTGCGGGCTGGATGTGGACTACCCAAGGGAGAACCGGGATTTGTTCGAGAGGATCGTGGAGAACGGCGCGCTGGTATCGGAGTACACGCTGGGAGCCCAGCCGGAGGCGTGGAGGTTTCCGCTTCGCAACCGGCTGATCTCGGGGATGTCGCTGGGAGTGCTCGTGGTGGAAGCGCCTCAGAAGAGCGGCGCGCTGATTACCGCGCAGTATGCCGCCGAGCAGGGCCGAACGCTCATGGCGGTTCCCGGCAACATCGATCGGCCGACCAGCGTAGGCTCCAACGAGTTATTGCGACTCGGCGCGGTGCCCATCCTGCGGACCGAGGATATCCTCGAAGCGCTGGAATTGGTGACTCTGCGCGCCCGTCCGGAACACCAGACGGCGCTCGACCTGATTTCACCGCCCGCCACGCCTTCCGCCGCGCGCAAGGCCGAATCGCCCACATCGAAGGTCACCTTCCCCGCCCTACCTGAGAAGCAGCAGAAGCTCCTCCATATCCTCTCCCAGACTCCCCAGCACGTCGATGCGCTGGCCCAACAGTGTGGAATGACCGCAGGCGAAGTGGGCGTGGACATGACGTTCCTGGAGTTGGACGGCCTCGTCCGCCGCCTCCCGGGCAACACCTACATCCGCACGTTCTAACGTGTATTCCCGGCGCCGGGACTGAAATGCGATGCTCGGGCTGTCGGTCGCGCGGTCTAACACGATGCCCGGCGCCGCGCCCAATGGGCGATGCGTGGGGCCTCGATTGCGCTCAACCCATCCCCATCCGTCCCGGCTTCTGCCAGTCCAAAGTCCAAAATCAAATATCACCCCTTCAGTCCCGTAAGCTCGATGCCCTGCACTTACTGCTTCTGGGCGACTAAGAAGAGGATGAGCCCGGGCAGGCGGACGAGTATTGAGGCCGCCAACAGGCAGTGGTTGATGCCGCAGAATCACCGCTCTTTATCGTCGAAATAGGGCATAAATTAGCGGACAAACCGAGCGCTTCCTTTGCGATGCGTCAGCGAGAGAGGGGCTGCTTGCGATGGCCGATTCAGACACGGTTTTCCCCGACGAATTTACCCAGTTCATGGGGCAGGAGTGGATTGGCCGCCTGCCTGCGCGCCTTGCGGATTGCGAACGGCGATGGACACTGAAAGCAGGGCCGCCGTTTCCGAATCTTTCGTATCACTATGTGGCTCCGGTGGTGCGGGCAGACGGAAGTGCTGCGGTGCTGAAGATAGGGGTTCCGAGCAGCGAATTTCAGTGGCAGATAGATGCACTTCGGTTCTATACGGGGAACGGCTC
>JAYTEU010000723.1:0-11332 GCA_043734985.1 Chthonomonadaceae bacterium | reverse complement strand
CGATTACAACGGCAGTGATGCTGCGTGCGGCCGATCTTTGGACGAATGCCCGCCGTGCCGGCATTCCGACAGGCGACCCAAAGAGGCTGGACATAGACGTTATCCTGGCCGCCCAGGCGCTGACGCTTGCGGTTCCCTCCACAGATATCATGGTTGCGACTGCGAACGTCGCCCACCTCGCCCGGTTTGTTTCCGCCGACCTCTGGACAAACATCGTGCCATGAGAACGCGCCCAATAGCGCTGGACTTTGGAAACCGTCCCGCCGCTCCCTACTCATAAGCCTCTACCAGAGGCTCGACCGAACGGCAATTGCGATCCTGCTTGTAGTTGAGGCGGCGATTGGAAGCGGCGTACCGGCATGGGAGGCGTGGAGCGCGGCGTTTCCGCGATGGAAATTTGGTTCGCGGATGTGCCGCCCCGGCAGGGATTTCGCGTCCGCGAGGCGAATTGCAGTGGCATGGAGGGCTTCGAACATCGCATCGAAACGTGCGACGTATGAAGCTACGGACCGAGGGATGAACAACACCAAGAATGCCGCCAATCCGGCGCCTGTCTGTCACTAATTGAAGGTCATTCCCGTACACTAAAGAACAATGGCATATCTATTGCATTGGTGAAAAGAACCTTTCCGTCCGAAATTCCTATGTATATGGATTCTGGGGCAAGCAAACGATTGTAAAGGATACGTCACTAGATTATGATTGAAACGGATCATCCGAACTATCCTGAGCCTACCCTTTTGGAAGCGCTTGCGGAGATCCACTTTCAATTGCCTGCCGGGTTTCCCTGGGCGAATCAATTGATGGGAGAGTTCTACAAGCGAATTCAGTCCGATTACCCTGATATCGAGCCCATCATCGACATGGGCGTACAAATGGACTTCGGCGCGACGCATGGTGTTCCGTTTGCGTTTCCGGCCCGCCAGAGATTTCGGTACAAGCATAAGTCACGGTCGCTCATGCTACAGTTGGCCGAAGGCGTGTTCACGGTCAATACTTTGCGTCCCTACCAGGGCTGGCTCGTGATGCGACAGGATATTGTAGACGCGTGGGTCCAATTGGCCGAGGTGGTGCATCCAGCCGCAGTGGTTCGAATCAGTCTCCGCTATATCAACAAAATCCCATTATTTGCGAGCGATCCGACGCCAGGATACTGGCTCAAGGCGAACGATTTTATTGCCGCGAACGTATTGCAGTCTCAGCCCGGATTTCTGTCCAGGTCCGAAGTGCGGGCAAAACCACAGAACTCCACCGTGGTTACGCTAGCCTACCAGCCTCCCGTGCCAGGCCATAACCAAGGTTCTGCCGGCTTCCTAATTTTTGATATAGACCGGATAGAGGAAGCGCAGGTTTCCATCGAGTCTTCCGCATTACTTCTCCACCTCGATGCTCTACACAAAGACGTATGGATGGTCTTCCAATCCGCGGCAAAACACAATCTTGAGTCCTTATTGAAAGGGACGAACCCATGCCCATGATCCAGCCGCGCGAATTGGACTCGGCGCAGAATCCGTCTGCATTTGTGGGACTCTCCATGGGATGCTTTGTACGGCAGAGCGCCGCTGTTTCGACGGACGTCGAGAATTTGCTGCTTGCAGCGATACGCGCGCAAAATGAGATGCCGCCCGTAAGCCGTGCGTGGTCCGCGGCGTTTGAGGAATCAGCAACTATTCTGGTCCCGGCGGAATCCGTGTCAGAGATGGCAGGGCGACACGAAGCGCACCTGCGGCAGCGTCTGAGGACTGCCGTGGAGTATGTAGATGTCGATACTCCGGTTACTTATGATGGAGCGAATTGGTGAATTATTGCCGCAAGGCCTCCTCCTCCGATGAACTGTTGTTCCAGGGCGATCTGCTGCGCCGTATCTTTGTGGTCAAGCATTCGCCAGGCACGGAAAACGCGCTGCCGGAAACCGTAGCCTCCAATGTGCTGGTATTGAGCCAGGATTGTGAGATAGACAAGGCAATCAAACGGAGAACTTCGGTTTCCGTGGCCTGTGTTTTCGACCTTGCCTCCCTACCCAGAGATAATCACAAGCCCATTCGCGAAAACCGTGCGTTTAATTACTTCTATCTCCCTATTGAGCCTCCGTTCCCAGTGGAAGGGTGCATTGATTGGCGAACCGTTCAACCGGTGGATATATCGGCGCTTATTGCGATTCGGGACACCGATCGGTATATCTGCACCCTTTCCGACGATCTCTTAAAGGCGGCATCAGAACGATTCTGGGATTTCTATTTCCGTCCGATGGAGTTCAACAGACGTGGTAATCCACCCGCGCCCCAGGATGCCCCCGGTGGATTCTTCAATCGACTTCTGAAACGGTGGCGCTGAAATAGGTCAGGAGCGCTCTATCTCGCTCCCTAACGCGCCCTGCAAGGCAGACAAATCCATTTCATACATTCGGTCTCTTCCCTGCCTCCCCGGCAGGGATTTCGCGTCCGCGAGGCGAATCGCGGAGGCATGGAAGACGGACCGCGCCCCTCCTCGGAATCGCCGTCCGCATCGCCCGCCCACTTCACGGCCGTTCCCCGCAAGCCTCGACTGATCTGGCAGGGCAAAGAGCGCCGACCCAAGACCGCCGAGCCCGTGCCGGCGCGGCGGCCAGCGCACCCGCGACGCAGTCAAGGCACAGCGCTTCGAACGCTACGCCGAAATCCTGACGAAGAACACGGAAACGCCGTGGAGCTACCTCCTGCTCATCAACGACCGCGCCGTCCGCCGCGAAGACGTAAAATGGTGGACCGGGCAGGGGCGACTGCTTTTTGCGGACCTTGTCGCGCATGCGGAGAATGCTTCGCTGGGGGGCCAACTTTGGAATACTAAGGAACGGCGGCAAGTGAATCTCATACGATGCCGCGCTTCAGCTCTTCGAGGGTAAGGAGCGCAGCCCCAAGACAGCAGAGCCGATGCCCGTGCAGACTGAAGAGATCATCCGGCCGTTTTACGCCAACGCCAACCGGGGCACCCTTAACTATTACAATGAGTGCCAGCAACTCTCCTGTGGTACAATTTCGGCAAGAGGAAGACATATTCGCGAGAGGAGCGGAGGATGACAGTCGTTTCGGTTCTGGCGAAGATTAACACGGACGACCTGCTGGCAGCGATCGAACAGCTTGAACCAGCCGAGGCGGAAAAAGTTACGCGACGATTGCTTCACTCGCAGGCACGACGCAAAGCTTCCAACCTCTCTGCTCGCGAAGCAGAACTCTTGCGCGAAATCTACCGAGAAAAACGTCCGGGTTTTCAGGACCGGTTCGATCTGCTTAGCCAGAAGATCCGGGCCTTTACGTTGACACCGGAGGAGCACGCGGAACTATTGGGCCTGGTCGATGAATCGGAGGCTTTCACCGTGCGCCGGATGGAAGCGATGGGTGAACTGGCGATGCTGCGTCAAATGACGTTGCGCGCGCTTATGAAGCGGCTTGGCCTAAAGACGCCTCCAGTTGTCTGAGCGAATCTCCAGGCGATTGCGCCAAGAGGTCGAACGGCGCGCTCGGCGGCGATGTGAATATTGTCTTTCCCTGTTGGCGTTTGCCACGGAATCGTTCGCAATCGAACATATAGTGCCCGCAGTAAGAGGCGGCACCGATGCGCCCGAGAATCTGGCTCTCGCTTGTTCCGGCTGTAACAGCCGCAAGTATGACAAGATCGAGTTCCTTGATCCAGACAGCCAGGAGTTTGCGCCGTTTTATAACCCGCGAATTGACCGATGGCAGGATCACTTCGCATGGGACGAAGACTACACAAATCTCCTCGGCCTTAGCGCAACAGGTCGGGCAACCATTGCTGCACTAGCCCTGAACCGCACCTGAGTTGTCAATCTGCGCTGGGCGTTGTTCGCCTTGGGACTTCATCCACCTGAAGACGAGCATACGGAGCCTCGTCGTTCAGCGGATTCCGAGTGACCATTGCGGCGGTGCAGGGGCATACTGTAGACGTGGGAGAGTTCATACGATACCGCGCTTTAGCTCTTCGAGGGGGTAGCAGGTTCCGCGCCAGACGATGCCCCGCCGGCTGAGCGTTACCCAGGTGGAGCGGAGGATGATGCCGATAACCATCAGGCCGGCGAGGGGATAGGCAAAGCCGTACCGGGCGTCGGCGTCCGTGACGCGGCGCATGGCGTAGGCGCCGCCGGCCATGGCGAGCAGCGTGCCCAGCGCCAGCCAGCGGGCCGGGGCGACGGGCGGCAGCAGCGCGAAGACGGGATAGAGAGCGGAGAGGGCGATCCCGCAGAGCCCGGCGGCGGTGCGCGGCAGGCTAAAGTCGAAGCTCGCGAACGCGTTCTTGATGAAGCCCTCCATGATGCCCCGAAGCCCGATGACCCAGCGCAGAGAGATATGGTCACTCGCGTCCACGATGCGCGTGGTGAAGCCGTTCTGCTTCAGGACCTTGCCCAGCTTGGTATCGTCGGCGACCTCCATCGGCAGCGCGGCGTGTCCCCCGCTCTTGCGATACGCCGCCGCCCTGACGAGATTGAACGCGCCGAAACCGAAATAGGCGCTTCGGCCCGCCCGCTCGACCTCCCAGGGACGAATGCGGAAGAGGAACATCAGGCCGAAGTAGCTCATAAAGAGCCGCTCCCAGAAGTCGTACCCCCGGCAGTGCGGGCAGGCGACCAGATGGTCCGCGCCCGTCAACTCGGCGTAGGCCACGGCCTTCTCCAGCGCATCCGGGCGATAGACGACATCGGCATCCGTGAAGAGTATCCAGTCGCCGCGCGCCTCCCGGCTCGCGACATGGAGGGCGTGGTTCTTGCCGAGCCATCCGTCCGGAAGGCAGTGGAGGTGGATCACGCGAAGCCGTGGGTTGCCCGCCGCCAGGCAGTCCAGGATATCCCCGGTCTCGTCGGTGGAGCGGTCGTTGACGGCGATGATCTCGAGGTCCGGGTAATCGATCGCGAGGAGGCTTCGCATCGCGTACTCGACGGTCTCCGCCTCGTTACAGGCGGGGACGACGACGGTCAGCTTCGGCAGGTTCGCCATCTGCTCGTGCTGGAAGGTGACCGTGGATAGACGCGGGTAGCAGGGCCGATAGTGCCAGACCAGCAGAAGCGCAAGGCTCCAGCCGGAGAAGATCGCTGCCGTCACCGCGGTGTGCAGCAGCGGGAGCATTCGAAGGATTTGCGGTACGAGATGCCCGAGCGGGTGCATTACGGGCCCTCAGTTCTAGACGCGGTTTGTGAAGCCGCCGGCTCCTCGACAATCTTGGGGTTCGCCTGCTCCTGGCTCAATCCGTGCGCCACTTGCTGATGGCGCATCTCCGCATGGTAAGGCTCGATGTGTATGTTAATGTTTATCTCCGGCAGGGCGGTTCGCACGCCATCTTCCAGCTCCTCCGACAGGTCGTGCGCCTCCACCAGGGTGCTGTCGTCGTCGATCAGTACGTGGACGTCGGCGTGACGCTGCGATCCGGACTTGCGGGTTCTCAGTTTATGATAGCCCAGTACGCGGGAATCGTGGTTTAGAATGTTCTTAATGCGCTCCTCCTCCTCCACCGGCAGGCGGGCGTCCAGCAGGGGTTTCATGGAGTGGAGGGTGAGCTTGAAGGCCGTATGGATGATCAGCAGGGCGACGCAGAGCCCCGCCACGGGATCGAGCCAGGGCAGGTGCGTTACGCGCGCGAGCGTCAGCCCGATAAAGACTCCGGCCGAAGTGAGGACGTCCGCATGGAGGTGCTCGGCATCGGCTTCGAGCGCCATGGAGTCCGTTTCGCAGGCCACGCGCTTGAGATAGCGCGAGATCAGGAAGTTCGTGATCGCGGAGACCCCCATGATCGCCATCCCGGCCTCCAGGTGAAGCGCGGGCGCATGCGGGTTCAAAAGCTTGGCGACCGCTTCGTACACGATGTACAACGCGGCGAGGCCGATCAGCAGGGCTTCCAGCAGGCCGGAGACGCCTTCTATCTTGCCGTGCCCGTACGGGTGCTCGGCATCGGGGGGCGTATCGGAGGCGCGGACCGAGAAGAACGCGATGAGGGAGGCGACCAGATCCGTGGCGGAATGGATGGCTTCCGAGAGCACGCTGACGGAGTGGCTGAGGATTCCGACGGCCAGCTTGGCGGCCACCAGCCCAGAGTTGGAGACGATGGAGAGCAGTGCGGCGCGCCGCTTCCGGCGTTGTCGCGCGCCCGGTTCGAGTACGGAGCCGGCGGCGGGAGCGTTTGGCGGGATATTATCGGGCTGATCTTTCATGTTGCCAGTTATGGGCTGCCGCCCGACGCCTCGTGGTGACAGAATCCGGCCTCTCCCCTTTCGCTATCCACATGCAGCAACACGGGCTATTATAGCACACGGTGTTCCGGGGCGGGTTCCTCGGGCCAGGTTCCTCGTGCAAAGGCGCAAAGGCGCAGAGCCGCTAAGGGGACGCAAAGAGGAGAAGGGGGAGACTTAACTTCTCGCAAGTCTCCATCGTTAATGTACCGTAACCGGCAACCGGCGGCTATTCTCTCGCGCCTGCCTTCAGGAGCAGTTCAACGATCGGGGTTTGCCTCATCTTCCTCGCATACTGCAGCGGGGCGCCGTTGCGTGTCAGTACACGTGCATGGAGCCGTCGGCGCGGCGGACGAGGGGCATATAGGCGCGCTGGTAGGGATATTTGGCGGCGGCCGCTTCCTCTATATCGACGCCGAGACCGGGGCGCTCGTTGGGATAGACAAAGCCGTCCCGCATCTCGCAGACGCCGGAGACGACCTCGTACGCCTGTTCGGGGAAGCGGGTCCACTCCTGGACGCCGAAGTTTGGGATGACGGACTGGAGCGTGACCGATGCCGATTGGGCGACGGGGCCGACATCGGCCGCGCCGTGGAACGCGCTTCGGACGTTGAAGGGCTCCGCCAGGATCAATATCTTCCGCATCTCGGTGATGCCGCCTGCGTGAAGCGGCTTCATTCGGATAAAATCGATCCATCGGTTCATAAACAGGGGCAGGCAGTCCCATCGCGACGTCATGATTTCGCCGATGGCGAGCGGCGTGGTGGAGGCGGCGCGAACGAGGGGCCAGGACTCTCTATGCTCCGGCATAAGCGGATCTTCCAGAAAGAAGAGGCGGTAGGGCTCCAGCTCTTTCGCCAGGCGGGCGGCTTCGATGGGCGCAAGCTGCTCGTGGACATCGTGGAAGAGCTCGACCTCCATGCCGAGCTTGTCGCGGAGGTGGGCGAACAGCTTCGGGACGGAGAGGAGATAGGGCGTCGGCTCGTAGATCTGTTCGGGAGGAGTGCCCTCCGTTATAGGCGGGTTCTTTCCGAGCACGCCCGCGCCGCCGTACGCGCCGACCTGGCAGCGCACGACCTTGAACCCGCGCTCGATCAGCTTGCGGGCGCTGTCCTCGCACTCTAAGGCGTCCCGGCCGCTTGCGTGGCTGTAGCACATCACGGCATCGCGCGCCCTGCCGCCCAGAAGCTGGTAGGTGGGGAGGTTGGCGACTTTGCCCTTGATGTCCCACAGCGCCAGGTCGATGGCTGCAATGGCCGCCATAAAGATCGGACCGCCGCGCCAGTACCCCTGCCGGTAGAGCAGGTGCCAGGTGTCTTCGATGCGCTGCGGGTCGCGGCCGATCAGAAGAGGGCTCATATGGCGGATGGCTTCGGCCACTATCGGCTCGCTGCCGTTCAGAGTTCCCTCGCCGACGCCATACAGGCCGTCTACGTCGGTCATAACCTTGACGAAGACGTAGTTCCGGCCGGGGCAGGTGACGAAGACGCGCACCTCGGTGATCTTCATGATCGGCTCTCTTCCTCGAGCAGCTCGTGCCCGGCGCCTACTCCTTTGCTTACCGCTCCTCGCCGCCATGCTCTGCCAACCAGGCGTCCAAATCCCCCGGCTGCGTGAAGTCCAACAGAGCGACGCCCAGATCTTCGAGGCGTTCCAAGCTCAACCGCCGGATCTGCGCTTCCTGGAGTTCCGATATGTCACCGATCTTGCGGGGCAGCAATCTGAGCACCCATATCTGGGCCTCTTCGACTTTGCCCAATTCTATTCCCTTGAGCTGCCACTCGTTTAATAATCGCACGGCTTGCTCCTTCTGCGGCGGGATAAATTCCGCCACTCTTTGTTCAAACCTAAGCGCATCCGTGGCATTCAGACGCAAATAGGTACTTACAAACGTCGAAATGAGCTGAATTCGAGCTGGGTCCAATTCGAGCGAAACCAGTAGGCGAAGACATTCGGCTTTAACCAATGGGCGGTCTACTGCGGAAATCTGCATTTTCGCCATAAGCGCGCTAGCCACCGGATTTGGCCGGATCACAAAATCACGCCAGTCCAACCTGTTCAACTGAATCACCCGAAACCGAAATCTGAGCGGCGTGAAATCCGGGAACTCGATCTCGAAATGGTCCGGCTCCGGTCGCCTGGGCGCGTCGTGCGAGAAGAGCGCGATCGGATAGATTGGCAGCGCGTACTCTTCCAGCAGGCGCGCGAAATAGCCGAACATCCGGCCGGGGAAATCCGGCTCCGTTCGCGCCATGGGCTCCGTGTGCAGCAGAAAGAAGGCGTCTCGTCCACGGAAGCGGGCCTGTGCAACCAGGTCGGCGACGTGTTTCTTCTTACCCTTGACGTCCGTAAAGATCTCTTTATCGAGAAACGTAATACTGTCTCTCTCCACGTATGCCGCGACGTCCGGAAGAAACAGCTCGAGGAATTCGAAGAAGAACGTCCTCAGAAGCTGCTTGAATAGCGCGTCGTGGTCGATCGATTCGGGCATGATGGTATTGTACCTTGCGCAACTATCCTTCGGCGCGGCCGATGGCGATGCGGCGCTGGTACGCGCCGACGCCGCCCAGGATGGCGAAGGCTACGACGGATAGGAGGAGGGTATAGGCCAGCGCCTCGCGGTCCTTGCCGGCCTGGACGGCGGCGTAGAGCGCCAGGGGAAGCGTCTGGGTGCGGCCGGGAATGGAGCCCGCGAGCATGAGAGTCGCGCCGAATTCGCCGAGGGCGCGTGCGAAGGCGAGCGCTAGGCCGGCCAGCAATCCCCTGTAGGACATCGGGATGATGATGTGCCATAGCAGGCCGGGTTCCGATGCCCCGAGGGTCCGGCCCGCCTCCAGCATCTCGCGCTCGACGGACGCAAAGGCGGCGGTCGCGGTCCGGACGAAGAGCGGCAGCGCCATAATCGAGGCGGCGACCGCCGCGCCCTGCCACGTAAAGAGCAGGCGCAGCCCCAGGCTGTCGTTGATCCATTGCCCGATCGGAGTGCCGCGGCCAAAGAGCAGCAGCAGGTAGTAGCCGACTACGGTGGGCGGCAGGACGAGCGGCAGCATCAGCAGCGTCTCGATCAGCGCTTTGCCGACGAAGGGGCGGCCATGCGCGAACCACCACGCCGCCAGAATACCTAGGGGCAGCATCAGGAGGGTGGCGACTCCGGCAACCTGGAGAGAGAGCCAGAGCGGGGCCATATCCGGCGGCGAAGGCATCAGCGCTTCCCGGTCTTAGGTATCTTGGGGTTGCCCTTCCGCGATGGCGGATTCTGTGGAGGGCGCGGGGTCGGCAGCACGGCGAGAAAGCCGTAACGGGCAAAGACAGCCTGAGCGGTCGGAGAGCGAAGAAAGTCGGCGAACTTCCGTGCGGCGATGGGATTGGGAGCGCGGGCAGTCACTGCCGCCGGGTAGACTATGGGCGCGTGGTCCTTTCCGGGTATTGCTATATCGACGATGCGCGCGCGGCGCGCTTCGGCTCGTTGATCGGTCGCGAACACGATTCCCGCATCGACATTGCCGCCGGTCACATAGGTGAGCGTCTGCCGCACGTTCTCGCCGAAGATGGCCTTCGGCTTCACGACGTTCCAGAGGCCCCGTTTTGTTAGCGTCTCCTGGGCGTATCGGCCGGACGGCACGGAATCCGGGTTCGAGAGGGCGATACGATGGACGAACGCGGCCCGCAGATCGTCCCAGGATTTGAGCCTGCTATTTGGCGGCGCGATAAGAACGAGCCGATTGGCGGCAAAGTCGGCGCGTGTCGCCGGCTCGATCCGGTTCGCGCGCTGGAGTGAATCCATCTCCTTCGGCGATGCGGAGGCGAAGACATCCACGGGCGCGCCCTGGAGGATCTGCTGCTGGAGCGCGCCGGAAGCGCCGAAATTGAAGCGAACGATCGTCTTCGGGTTGGCCGCGGAGTAGACCCTGCCGATGTCGTTGAAGGCATCCGTAAGCGATGCGGCGGCCGAAACGAGTATCTCGTCGGCACGGGTGTGCGAGGTTAAGACTATGGCGAAGAAGAGTATTAATAGAACGAAGGTCCGCTTCATGGGGCAATCCCCTGGTTTGATAGTTCACATCGGTTCAAGTGTGTCGGCAGGGGTTTCGCGCCTGGAGTAAGAAATTCCTGCATTTGCCGTCTCGTTGACCGTGGGAATGAATTCCTCGGCTTACGAAGGCACAATGTCCGCCTTCGCGGACTCCGATCTTAGTCCGTGAAGGCCGAATATCCTAGGTGCGATTTTGTAGTCACCAGGTGAGGAAACTAATCCCACGCCGAGAACGGATTGGCCCTTGCCAGCTAATCGGGTCGATTTGGAGGATGTGTGAAAGAGACGAGCGGACTCCGAAACCAATTGAAAGCGATTCGTACCCGGCTGGGCATGAGCCAGCAGGAGCTCGCGACGGCTGCGGGAATTGCTCGGCAGACAGTCGGCGGGATCGAGGCGGATCTGTATTCGCCGTCGGCATCCGTTGCGCTGCGCCTTGCAAAAGCGCTTGGGTGCCGGGTTGAGGAGATGTTCTGGCTCGCGGACTCCGAGATCCAATTACAGGCGCACGCTGCCGGCGATACCGTTCCGGAAGCGGGCGTGCGCGTGGCGCTGGCGAATGTTGGCGGGCGATGGGTGGCGCACTCGCTGCGCGGCGAGCACGCGTTTCGCACGGAGTTGGTCCCGGCGGACGGAGTCGGGGCGCCTACAGACGACAAGGGCATGCTTCGCGTGCGCCTTTTGGACGATCCCGAAATGCTGGCCCGGACGGTCGTGATGGCCGGCTGCGCGCCGGTCCTGTCGCTCTGGGCGCGCTCCGCCGAGAGGTGGTACCCAGGACTGCGCGTACACTGGACGCATGCGAACAGCACTGGGGCTCTCAACAGCCTGGCACGGGGGGAGGTTCATGCCGCGGGAGTTCACCTCTGGGATGCGGCCAGCGGCGAGTTCAACGGCCCTTTTGTACGGAAGGCGATGCCGGGGCGGGCCGCGGCGCTCGTCTGCCTGGGGATGTGGGACGAAGGGCTGCTCGTTCGCGCCGGCAACCCGAAGGGGCTGCACCGGGTTTCCGACCTGGCGCAATCGGGAGTGCGGCTGATCAACCGCGAAATGGGCGCGGGGTCGCGTCTGCTGCTCGACCAGGAACT
>JAYTEU010000722.1:0-4866 GCA_043734985.1 Chthonomonadaceae bacterium | reverse complement strand
GGAGGAAAAACGACAAGGGTGGCCTCCCCCCAGTAAACGGCCATTACACCGGGTTGCTTGGCAGCGAGTGCAGTGACAGCAGTTAATATCAGCCGTCGCCGAATCGGGTCGCCGGAACCGCCCGTCATCGTGATGAGCAGATGTGACCGATGCTGCTTCACGTGTTCGATTGGCGGCTTAGGTGGCCACATCCAAGAGGTGATGAGGGGACCTTCCAAGTCTGTTGCCGGATATGGGGCCGGCATCAACGCCAACGCCACGAACTCATCGTCGACATCAAAGCTGAACACGCCGCCGTCGCTGCGCTGGATGTTTGAAACGGACTTACCCGCCATCTTGGTCTTGGCTGCTTGTTGCAGGAACGCATCGGCAGGGAATGAGTCGCCTTCCATCAAGAGTACGCTGATGACGGGTGCGCCACTTCCCAGTTTGTCCTTGGGAGAGTCGTTCTGCTTCTTCTTGAAAAAACCGAACATATCCCCGTCCCTCCGACCATGTCACCGGCAGCGTTTAGGGCATAATTTGTTATTATAGCGAAGACTTGGTATATTACCCGTAATACACCGGAGAAAACCAAAATTTCGGTATACATCAAATGCGGAGCGTTCGGACGGGATTTGAACGCTTCCACGTCAATAATAAGTCACCACACACATGTCAATAGACTCACCCAGGGATCTTTACGACGAAGTCCGTACCGTCCTGCGCCTCAAACACTACAGTATCCACACGGAGGAGACCTACCTTTCTACCATCAGACACTATATCGCTTTTCATGGCAAACGACACCCCGAAAACCTCGGCGTTCCCGAAATCCGCGCCTACCTCTCCCATCTTGCTACTGTAGGCAACGTCGCCGCCGCCACCCAGAACGTCGCCTTCAATGCCCTCATCTTCCTCTATCGCGATGTGTTGGACATCACTCTGCCCACGATTGAGGGCGTCGAACGGGCGAAACGTCCCGAACGACTGCCAGTCGTTCTCACCCGTCCCGAAGTCAAAGCCGTTTTCAGCCAACTTTCCGGTACCGAACTTCTCATGGCAAGCCTGCTCTATGGCTCCGGCCTGCCGGGTACCCGCTGGGTGATGGAGTGCGTGCGCCTGCGCGTCAAGGACATTGATTTCGCTCAAAATCAACTCCCTATTCGCGAGGGTAAAGGCGACAAAGACCGCGCGACCATGCTCCCTATCAGCCTTCACACTCCCCTGCAAGCCCAACTCGAAGTTGCCCGCGCCCTGCATCAGCAAGACATGGCGGAGGACTACGGCTCGGTCTATCTTCCTCACGCCCTCGAACGCAAATACGCCAACGCCGCCACTCCTTCGCCACGCATCTGCTCGACGACGGCTACGACATTCGCACTGCCCAGGAACTCCACGGCCACAAAGACGTTTCCACCACAATGATCTACACCCACGTCCTTAACAGAGGCGGAAAGGGCGTACGCAGCCCGCTTGATGCCGATTGATCGCCGAGGGAGGTGACGCCGTGCGAAACGCAGATGCAAGCCGCCTGCTTTCCGGAGGTCGAAGGGCAGACGTGGAACGCGTGCGGCAAGGCGAAAAAAGGAGCGGTCCATTCCGGCCGCTTCCTTTCAGATTCCGACCGATCTGATGACTATCAGATGTCGTAGTAGAGCGTGAATAGCCTGCTCGGTAACTTGATAAACTGGGCCACTACAAGAGTCGAAAGGCTAACTTAAACGGAATGGGGATCAAGTACCTTCCAACCGGGCATGTAAGGTAAGAAGCGTACAAAGTGCCTTCCATTGAAGGTTAGCACGCTGTCCAGGCCGTGAATCTGACAGCAAGCAATCAAGCGGGCATCATGTACCTGCTTGCCGATAATTCCCGCCTGATGAACCAGTGTTTTCCACATGGCGTATATTGTAGGAATATCTTCAAGCAGATTGAAGAGCGCCTCAAACTCCTCCGCTTTTTCCTCGACCAGTTCTATGCTGTACCCTAAACCGTTCTCGTTGGCACTGCGAGTGCCGACATTTCGAAACTCAATCAGGTTTTGCGGAACGAGGCATAAGTCCACGCCCCGCCCATGTAGCTCGGTGACTGCGCGTACCGCCGTGGCATAGAGCACATCGCTACTGTTGGCAAGCCGCACCAAAAGCGGTGTGTCCACCAGACAGCGAGAAATGCTACTCATACAACGCCTCGCGGCTCAGCACATCTTCTGACAGGGAGATTCCGGCCGGGGTGGCAACCCGACGAAGCCTTGCTGCCCAGGCAGTTTGTGACTCAGTGGCAGTCACACGAGGTAACAAATTCCGTTGAAGCGTATCCAGAGCGATCTGTTCCGGAGTGCTCCCGGTTGCTCTCGCATGTTGGGTCAAAACCATTTCGAGTTCATATGGAAGAGTAATCGTCAGCAAGGGTTCCTCCGTTATTGGAACGCTGCATTGTGGAACATACTGCACTTCTGATAGCTTGTACTGTGAACGTCCGACTGTATTATATCATAGTGCACTGGGAAGTTTCAAAAAGAGGGAGCGGCCCGAATGGACCGCTCCCTCTTAGATTCCGACCAACTCGACCGTAATCAAATGTCGTAGTAGAGCATGAACTCGAACGGGTGGGGGCGCAGGGCGATCTGTTTGAACTCCTGCTCCATCTTGAAGTCGATGTAAGTCTCGATCAGGTCCTTGCTGAAGACGCCGCCTTTGAGCAGGAACTCGTGGTCGGCTGCCAGCGCCTTGAGCGACTCCTCGAGGGTGCCGGGCGTCTGCGCGATGTCCTTCTTCTCTTCGGCGGGCATCTCGTAGATGTCCTTATCCACGGGTGGTGGCGGCTGGATCTTGTTCTGAATACCGTCCAGGCCGGCCATCAGCATGGCGGAGAACGCCAGGTACGGGTTGGCGGCCGGGTCCGGCGCGCGGAACTCGATGCGCTTGGCCTTCGGGGACTTGGAGACCATCGGGATGCGGACGCAGGCGGAGCGGTTTCGGGCGCTGTAGACCAGGTTGATCGGGGCCTCGTAGCCCGGTACCAGTCTCCGGTAGGAGTTGGTGGTGGGCGCGCAGAACGCCATGAGGGCGGGCGCGTGCTTCAGGATGCCGCCGATGTAGTGGACGGCCATCTCGGAGAGCGAACCGTAGCCCTTCTCATCGTAGAACAGCGGCTGGCCATTCTTCCAGAGGGACTGATGGACGTGCATTCCGGAACCGTTGTCCTGGAACAGGGGCTTCGGCATAAAGGTCACGGTGTAGCCGTTCTGCACGGCCGTGTTCTTAATGATGTACTTGTACTTCTGAAGGTCGTCCGCCATTCGCAGGAGGGTGTTGAACTTCATGTCGATCTCGGCCTGCCCGGCTGTGCCGACCTCGTGGTGCTGCGCTTCGACTTCGATGCCCGATTCGATCAGGTTGAGCATCATCTCGGTGCGCAAATCCTGGAGGCTGTCGTTCGGCGGCACGGGGAAGTAGCCGCGCTTGTAGGGGATCTTGTAGCCCAGGTTCGGCTTCTCGTCCCTACCGGTGTTCCAGATGCCCTCATCGCTATCCACATAGTAGAAGCCGGAGTGCGAGGTCTGATCGTACCGCACGTCGTTGAAGATATAGAACTCCGCTTCCGGGCCGAAGAATGCCGTATCCGCGATGCCCGTGGACTGGAGGTACTTCTCGGCCATCTTGGCGACCTGGCGCGGATCGCGGTTGTAAATCTCGCGCGTGATAGGATCCTCGATGTCGCAGGTGATGTTCAGCGTGGTGACATCCATGAACGGATCGATGAACGCCGTATCCGGGTCCGGAATGAGGATCATGTCCGATTCATTGATGGCCTTGAACCCTCGGATGGACGATCCGTCGAAGGCGAGGCCGTTTTCAAATTTGTCTTCGTCGAGGGCCGTCGCGGGGATCGAGAAGTGCTGGGTCTGGCCGACAAGGTCGGTGAACCGAATGTCGACGACTTTGGCCTCTTTTTCCTTGGCGAAGTCAATAACGTCTTTAGGCGTCATGATAACAAGTCTCCTTTGCTTATTAGTTAGACTGGACGATACAGCGGCGCCCGAGCCGGACTGCCGCATTTATCGCCCTTGATCGACGATAATTAGTGGGTACATAGCCTTTTTATCAAACGACAACATCGTGTCTGCAAAGGACTTGTGAAAGGAGGAAGCGCGTTACCGCGACCGGCGACGCTGCCGGACGAAGTTGCCTCGAATTATAGCAGGCAGTCCCGTCAAGTGTCAACCATTCCGCGAGACTTTGGTCGGCGCCACGCGACATTACGCTTGAGTCATGGGAGTATGGGCAGGCATGTTTAGGACGAGTCGAGCGAGGTATAATTCGGCAATTGTATAAGATATTGTCCGCGAATCCTGAATAGAGGGGATTGGCCGGAGATTAATAACCCCCGGCCGGCTTAAGCGACCATTCGGCGCCGGACCTGCAAATTCCCTAACTCCGGCAAGTGAACGAAATCCGAAGCGCATCGGAACAGCCTCGACTTTAGATTGGTTAGTTCAATCCGGCCATGCGAGGGAATGTGAGGCTGTACTGCCTGGTGGTACGAATCTGCTTGCTCGCAAGGACCTCAAGCTGCACAATAGCCACGTAATAGGTCAGCTGCGTTCCGGCGACTTCGCGCCCGAGCCGCCGCCATACAGTGAACTGGACATCGCGGGATTCGCCCGGCGCCAGAACCAACTGCGGATCGGCCTTAAGGCTCGTGGCAATACCAATTCCGCTTACGCTCGCATCATAGGCGGCGAAGCGATTTCCCTGATCGTCAATGCCGAAGTTGGACGAGCCTTCGTAGGCGAGCACGATGGGCTTGCCGGAAGTATTCTTAATTCGGGCCGCCAGAACAGCGGATTGTGATCTACGATTCCCGGCGATGCTCGGCGTCATG
>JAYTEU010000721.1:0-4093 GCA_043734985.1 Chthonomonadaceae bacterium | reverse complement strand
GTCCAGTGGCCGCCTCCACGCAGGCGTCCCCCGCCCGGCAGGTTATCGACCACCATTTCCGCCTCCCCGCGCGCTTTGAGATCGCCGTTGCGGTAAGGGAAGCGCACCACGCTATCGGTATTGCCGACATAGACGAAGCGAGGGTTTGGGCCGGGCGGATAGAAGGCGATGCCGAACGGCTTGACTAGACCGGAAGCGAACGTCTCGGTCGTTTCCGACTTGGTCCCGCCCGGCGCGCCCCGCAGAGCGCGTACGCGGCCGGGGTTACTCTCGACGACGAAGATATCGCCGTTGGGCGCGGTCGTCAATTGGCGGGGATTGTCGAGGCCGGTTCGAAACGCGGTCACCGTGAATCCGCCGGGTGCTTTCGGCCATGCGCCTTCGGGACGGGGCACCATGTGCGGGCCGTTGTCGATGGACGGGGTCGTGTACGGCGCGGGCAGGTCCTCCAGCGTTAGGCGCCGCCGCACGCCGGGCGCGTCGGTCGTCCAGTCGCCGAGCGCCTCTTTGCCGGTGAGCGTCTTGCTCGCTAATGTGTTCGCGGGTCGGGATTTGGCGGGCTTGTCAGGTGCGGAGGCGCACGCCGTCGCTCCCACCGCGACGGCAGCGGCGACGGTCAGCAAGCCCGCGCCGAACCTGTAGCGTACGGCTGTATGAAAGCAGGGACTATGGTGCATCGAATAATTTCCTTTTTCGTAAACCGAAGCGGCCAAGCAACCGCAGCCGGGTGGTCGACGGACTGAGGTCCTTCGCTGTACGGCCTGCGGCCACGTGTCCGTCGAACACAAGTACGTCCAGTGAACCGCTTGGGAGGTTCCTTAATGCATCTTATAGACTAATCAGATAGACTTTGCACAGTCACGCGTCCGCAAGACACTTGTTTTTTCGGGTACCCCTTGGGTGCGGGTTCGTTCTGTACCCAGCGCCGACTATGCAATGATTAAGTGATTTCTCTATTGGCGAGGGCGGGCACGGGAACTAGCCTTACCGGTCAGGTTTTTGAGATTGCTGTAGGTATTACGTCAGAAGAGTATCGAAGATTGCTATGCTGGGGCAAACGGTTTGGCGCGCCTCACTTATTTGCCGGATAGGCCCGCTCGTTTTCGTAATATATCGCCCGCCGATACGCGGGCGGCTCGTGCCATTGAAGATCCTTCACAACGCTGCTCTACTCCGAACCTGAAGGGCCAGTGGTCGCCACGATTACTCCTTTATTGGGCCTTTGAGAGACGGCGGGAGCGGATAACGGAAGACGGCTTCACCCTTCCGCGCCGCCTGGCTGATTCTACCGCCGGCATGCTTTCCAGACTTGCCGACGCTATACACTACAAAGCCCCACCCTTCGCGGCGGTAGGACAGCGGCTTATCCGAAAAGGGATCGGCCGGAGCCGGCGAAATCGCCTGTGAAAGAGACGTCGGATAGGCTCTGTGCCGCACTTTCCATTCCAGCACGGCGGCGGCGGCACGCGTGACTTGCGCCCTCGCAATCGCCGAGGTTCTTTGTTCGAGCATATCGTCGTGCTTCTCTTCCATCAGGCCCAGCAGCAGATGATTGGGATTGTTGTCCGCATCCACGCTCGTTTCCGCCGTTCGGAACGCCGGGTGGGCCCGCACATACGGCATGTCTGCAATCGCTGCTATCGTTTGAGAGTGACGCAGTAATTGGCTGCCGTTTTCATCGATGAACGAATCCCAATGCTGAGGGTCGATTGACGCCGGAGTTACCGAGCTCCTGGCTATCAGCGGAAGTAGGGAGGCAGGACCGGCGGCCCGAAGATTTTCCAGAATCACGGCGTTCATGCCGGCCCGGGTTTTCAGCATCCGTGCGAGGCTGTACGGCTCCCACGAACTCTCTATTGCCGCGCGCACTGCCCCTGCGACTTCCGGTTCGTCGCCGGCGATCAGCAGTATCTCAACCAGTCCGCCCGTAGCCGAGCTCTCCACGAAGTACGCATCGGAGTATCCCCAGTTCTGATCGGCAATATGGCGAGCAATCTGAAAGCCGAGCGCCTGCCATTTGACGGCATCAAGCGGCTTGTCTTGATGGGCCAGCACGAGGCTGCGCGCCCGTAGCAGTCGCGAAATGGAGCGTACGACGCCCGGCTTTATTACTTCCACGCGATTAGGATCGGACCAGTCGGCGACAAATACACACTTCGGCCGCTCAGCGACCATGCGTACCTGTTCCAGTATGTCACTGTAGGGCGCAAGGTCCGCGCGTGCCAGATCGAACTGCCGATCGGAGGGAATAGTGTGTGAGGTCAGGCGGGTGATATTCGATGGAAGCGGCCTGGAACCCAGAAGCGCGGCCAATTGCGCGTAGAACGGGGCAGCATTCTGTTCCACCGGAGGTTCCGGCTCCTGCAGCGCCTGTGGATCGATCGGGATCCCATCCTTCAAGGCGTCCGCCAGTTCCAGCCTATAGGAGAGCGAGCCGGCGGGAGTTTTGGCGGCGCCATGCGGCGGCGTGCCGCTGTGGCAGCCGGCCAAAGTCGCAGCGAGCCCGCAGAACGCAAGCGTCCAACAGGCCCGAGCTCTGGCGGACAATAACGTATCGTAATAGGTACTAATGGTTGGAATCAAGCAGAATCTTGCCACGCATTCATTTTGTAGAACTCGAAGCACTCAGAAAATTTTCAGGCTTACGCCGACGCCATCCGTGTTCACGCCATGTATCTCCCGGCTCAAGCGGTAGCTTCCCACCACGCTGAAGTTCCTGGTCAGTCCCACTTCCACGCCTACCGTTCCAGAGGGAGTAAACTCGGTGCGGTCAAACCTCTGGGACACGGAGCGCACCCGCCCCGCAAACAGCCCGAAAGAGGCGAAAGGATGCACGCGCGCATTGTCCGCGCCGTAGGACACCCGAGCCGAGGGCCCAATCAGATTGAACTCATTGCCGCCCGAAAAAGGCAGGAAATGGTCACTCGCGTTGACGCTCGTGATCCCGCCCGAGACCGCAAGGCCACCGAAATGACGGGGTTTGCCAAAGTAGCCGGCCTCATTTAAGAACTTCGGCGTCCCAAGCGCGCGCGATGAGCCTGCATTGCCGGAAAAGTAGTAAGCGCCGGTGTTGAGAAAACCCAAACCTGCTTTCACGGCGCTCGACACTTGGGCGATTGCGGCAGACGGCGCGGCTAGAACGGCTAAGACAATAGCAATAGCCATGACAGGTTTGTAATGCGCAAACCCTCCAAACTCAAATCGTTGATGCAAATGGGTATCTCTTTCCTAACCTGGCATAGCCAGAACCAAAAGGATGATTTACTGCGAACAAGTGTGAACGCGTTCTCAAATTGCGTACAGTCTGCGCGCAATTTGACTTGTAAGACACTAACGTACGGCAGGTTTTCAGACTTCAGGCGCCGCGACTCGATGTGTCCGGCCCTGAAGTCTGAATTGATGGTGCAGAACCTATTTGCCGGCCGCGAAGCGAGCTGCGACTTCGTCCCAGTTGACGACGTTCCACCAAGCCGCAAGATAGTCGGGGCGGCGGTTTTGATACTTCAAGTAGTAGGCGTGCTCCCATACGTCGATGCCGAGCAGAGGCGTCTTGCCTTCCATGACAGGGCTGTCCTGGTTAGGGGTGCTTACGACCGCAAGCTTGCCGCCATCGGAGATCAGCCACGACCAGCCGCTGCCGAATCGCTTAACGCCGGCCTCGTTAACCTGCTTCTTAAGGGTTGCCAGGTCGCCGAACGTCGCATCGATGGCATCGGCAAGCGCGCCGGTCGGGGCCGAGGCGCCGCCGGGCTTCATGATCTCCCAGAAAAGCGTGTGGTTCGCATGTCCACCGCCATTATTACGCACCGCGGTGCGAATCGCTTCAGGCACGGCATTCAGATCGGCGATCAGATCCTCGACGCTCTTGGAGGACAGCTCAGGACTGTCTTTGAGCGCGGCGTTCAGGTTGTTGACGTAGGCGGCATGGTGCTTATCGTGATGGATCTGCATCGTCAGTACGTCGATGTGCGGTTCCAGCGCCGCATAGTCGTACGGCAGCGGCGGAACAGTGTATTCCGGCATGATAGTGTTCTCCTTCCAGGGATCGTGGCCGTCGTGGCCGGTTTCGCCTGCTTATAGTGTACCGCACCGG
>JAYTEU010000720.1:0-4140 GCA_043734985.1 Chthonomonadaceae bacterium | reverse complement strand
GGAACACGCGCGATCGTGTTTGAAAGCCGCACGGCCGCACGCAGTATCTCTATCGCCCGGTCGGTTGCTTCGAAATTTGGGCTTCGGTCGTGTAGCCAGTAGGTGATGACCCCCATTTCCGCGAGCCAGAGCCCTTGCGCCAACTCCTGTGCCTCCTGTCCCTTTGCGGTACCGCTCACCTCGACCAGTTCACGAACGAGCGATAAGTTCGCGGCCAATATATCGGAGGATGCGGGATTAAGCGGACAGAGCGGCGATTCCGGGTCTACTGCTTCTTTGACCACGACGCGCATCAGGTCACGATAGGGGGCCAGGTTCGTCAGTTTCAACCGCAGGAATCTTGCCGCGTTATCGGGAAGGTTGTTCGAAACGTCCGGCAGGGCGCGGAACTCCGCGATGGTACCGCTGCTGTTGACTTCGTAAAAGCGAAGCAGCAGCGCCTCCTTCGAATCGAAGTAGTAGTATAGCGCGCCTAGCCCCAGACCGCTGGCGCGTGAGATGTCGCGCATGGTCGTGCCGTGAAAGCCCTTAAGACGAAAAAGATCCGTTGCAGCTTTTAGCACGTTTTCAAACGTCTGGGCGCTCTTCTTTGTTCGGAAAACGGTTTTGGTCATTATGTTATACTCATTTTAGAACGCGTTCTAAAATGAGTATAACACAAATCTGCCGATTGTCCAGTAATTTTTTTGAACGTGTTCTAAAAGGTTCGTCGCGTTCTTAGCGATTGCACTGGGGCGATGAGATTTCGCTGCTCGATACGCATGGGTTGGCATTGCGACTTTTGAAGCGAAGGTGTGGGGAATATGCGCCTTGCGAGTTAGGAAACATATTGGAATTGTACGTGGGTTCTACCACAGCACTGCCCATGTTGATGTCAGGCTACTGCGTAATCCGTATGTTTGCGTGTATCGGGATGGTGAAATGCCAGAACGATACGGTCGCGAGGAACGCCGGCATCGACCAGTTCATTCGCGATGCCGGCTTCCGTGCCGTCGTGCTGTATCCATATTTTGTCACCGCGAATGTCAACATGTAGTAGGCAGCCGTGGATACGCCGATGCCCAATCCAGCCGTGGTGAACTAGCTGATAGTGTCCGTTGACATCATCGAATATCGTCTCGGATTCGACCTCACCATAAGATATCTTGAATCTCGCATACTCGCTCAGTATAGACTTTATGGTTTCGCAAATGTTTGGGCAGGTATCCATCGCATTATCTCCTCTTGCACGGCATCGAAGACAAGAAGTCGCAAATCTTCTTCAGGAATGAGATCCATAACGTCTGTCGATCTAAAAACTTTGCTGAACGCCTCATCGCTCAACGCAAGATAGCAGTGCCTATCTGGTTCGAGACGGGCGAGCGCAAAACGGTAAATACGATATTGCCCGAGCGCTTGCTGCAAATCGGCCATTCCCGAAGGCCCACGGAACGATTTGATCTCAACGGCAATCTTTTCTCCGTTCCGTTCCGCGCCAATGGGCGCTTGAGCGCCAAGGTCAATGAAAATGTCGTCGCTACCAAATGGAAGCGTCAGCGGATCGTGTGTAATAGTCCAGCCATCTTTGACGAGCGCGTTCCGAACACAATTGTGATAAAGATCGTGACGTGGCAATGAATGTAACCCTCGAACTTGACGGTCGTGCGTGGGGCTCGGGCGAATATGCTTCATTATACCGTGCGATCGGAGAATGGGAATGCTATTGCAATTTCTGGGTACGTCGGCGGGAGAGTTGTATCCGGGGCTATGGTGCCGCTGCAGGAATTGCGATGCGGCTCGGCACGGCTCAGTGCGGGAATTCGGCAGAGCGTTGCTCTGTTCGTTCAACTGGTTACCGAAGAGGCCGAGTGGTTCCGGCGTGAAGGGGTGATTGGTGACGGTGAAAGGATTGTCGCGACGCACTTCTCTCCGCACCACGGCCCGCCACATCAGCAAACGACAGAATACCTCGCAGGATTTGGAATTGAGGCGGCATGGGATGGAATGCAGTTCGTTCTTTGACCGGTATCACCATGCGGCAAGCGCACGAAATTCGGGCCACGATTGGGCGGCATAAAACCTATGACCGCCGCTTCCTATCACCAGGCGGCAGTTGGCTTCGGCTCCCGCTGCCTGGTATATCTCCTCGATGCCGGAATAGGCTTCACGCACTCCCGCGAGAGGAAAGTTCGCATCCGTCTCACCCGCCACAACTACGAGAGGGCGCGGCGCGATGAGGCAGGCTACATCCGCAAGGTCGAACCAGCGCAGAAATCCGGGAATGTAGTTATCGCCGCAATGGTCGATCCGAGCGATGGAGCGCTTGAACGAGCAGACATAGCAGGAGGGCATCGCGATGGTGATGCGAGGCTCAAGGCACGCGGCAAAGTAGGTGATCGTCCCGCCTCCTGAGTTGCCCATACAGCCGATTTTGCTCAAGTCCAACTCCAGGAACTCGGCGAGCGCATCGATGGCGCGGCTCACATCCCACACTCGCTCGCCGATCATGGTGCGACCGAGAAGCAGCGCGGCCATGCTCGCATGCTGGCAGCCGTTCGAATAGTGGCGCGCGCTGTCCACGCGCATATCGCGACGCTCGCCGAAACATCGCTGCTCCATAACCAGAGCGGCGTAGCCCTCCCGAACCGCCTGAAGCGCGAAGTCCCGATCCCCGTCCGCAACCATCTTCTCGTCCGCCTCGGACTTTGGCCGGCCAAGCGATATGTGCATTCCGCTTGTGTGCCCCTGTAGGCAGATTACCACGGGATAGGGCGCGCTGCCTGAAGCAGGAATCAGCAGATGGCAGGGTACGTCCGCGCCGGTCTCGGATGTAAATTGAAACCGAGTTTCACGGTAGCCGTCAGATTCGATGGCAGGTTCGCATTCGACATTGAGCGGGACTATAGCCGGCGTCGGTCCTACCAATTCGAGAAGACGCGCCCCAACCAACTCGCGCCACTGCTCATAGTTTCGAGCGGAACTGTAGCTCAACGCGGGCTCAAGGGTACGCAGGAGGTGTTCATGGCAGGTTTCCGGAGCGAATCGGTTACTGTTTGTTTCCAACGGTGTACCTCCTCTTTTCGTGGGATGTTACGGACTATCGGCGTCCGTTAGTGTTTGAAGTTTGATGCCCAATCTGAGTGAGTGCGGAGAATTGGGCAGATTATTGGGAACTGAATCTGATCGTCGTACGTCGAACGGCCGAACTTGCAGCGACTATGGCCTCATGCCGATGAAAGTCTCGCAATGGATGGAAGCGCTCCACTTTGGTTAGCCGTCGCTCATTGAGTTCAAATTGAGCGCATCTTAGGGTTGGAAGAACAATCGCGGGTTGACTTTTAAGTCATATCACAAAGGAGTTGAAGGCACCATGATAACGATACGAGGCACGCGCGGAACCGGCGCAATGATTGCCGCTCTGGCGGTCCTGACCGCGGCAGCAGTTCCGGCTCTGCCCGCAGCCGCGCAGACCGTACACCATCGAACGTTCGCCCAAAAGCATCCGACGGCCACCGGGATGGCGGCCGGAGTTGGCGCTTATGCTCTCGCGAAAAAGACCGGTAATAACCGTGCGCGTGCAGGACGACATCGCAATTTTGCCCAGAAGCATCCTATGCTTACGGGCATAGCAACCGGGATGGTCGTACATCATTACGCTAAAAAGCACCGACAAAGGTAAGCATTGGCATACCACAAAGGCGCCGGTCTTACAGACGGCGCCTTTGTGATTCAAATCGATACCGGATACAAAAGGTTCCTAAATCGTGCGACCGACTGCTGCTGCAATCGGATGCAATTCGGACACCAATTGGCTGAAGTTTTCGCGGGTCAGCGACTGCGCACCGTCCTTCAGGGCCTTATCCGGGTGGGGATGAACCTCGATCAGCAGCCCATCGGCTCCGACCGCTACCGCCGCTTTCGTCATGGCGATCACCAGACTTCGACGACCCGTTCCCTGGCTAGGGTCTACGATTACCGGAAGGTGCGAAAGTTCTTTCAGTGCGGGCACTGCCGACAGGTCGAGGGTATTGCGAGTGTACGTCTCGAACGTCCGAATACCGCGCTCGCACAGCATGACATTGGGATTTCCTCCTAGAAGGATGTACTCCGCCGCCTGAAGCCACTCCTCGATCTTTGCGGACATGCCGCGTTTGAGACATA
>JAYTEU010000719.1:0-7332 GCA_043734985.1 Chthonomonadaceae bacterium | reverse complement strand
TATACGCCGGAATGCCTGCCGAGCAGGCAATCGGGCTGGTTGGCGGCTGACGGTAAGAATTGTCTTTGCGAGGAAACAATATGCGGTCCTTTCAGATTTGCGCCATTTTGGTTGTTGTACTATCGGCCGCGGGTGCGCGCTGGATGCAGTCTGGTTCGGATAAAAAGGACGATGCGGTGAAGACTCAGCAAGAATCCAGGACATGCGCGTTCGTTGCCCTGCGCGACTTTTCCGCATGGGACAAACCCGCCGGCATACCGGGCGAGACCGTGGTGGTCTCGCCGGAGATCGCGCTCCCAATGCCGGCCAACGAGATCGTAGTCTCGTGGAACGCCGAGTCCACACCGGACACCGGCCTAGAGGTCGAGGCACGCGCGGTGTTCCCCGATCGGTCCACCAAGTGGTACAGCTTCGGGCGCTGGTCGCGCGACGACGGGAAGTTCCCGCGCGAGAGTATCGCCGAGCAAAAGGACGCCGACGGCGATATGGACACGGACACGCTTAAGCTTTTCCAGCCCGCCGCCAAGATTCAGATCCGTGTCACTCTTCGCGCCGCCGCGCCCGCCGTTTCGCCCGTGCTCAAATTTGTCGGCATTTCCGCCTGCGATACTCGCGTGTCGGCTAAGCCGATCGATCCCAACCGCGCCGCGTGGGGGCGGGAGGTGGCCGTGCCGGCGCGCACTCAGCTCGGCTGGCCGGGCGGGCGTGGCTGGTGCAGCCCGACCAGCACGGATATGGCGCTCGCGTTCTGGTCGAAGAAGCTCTCGCGACCGGAGCTGGACATGCCGGTGCCGGACGCCGCCCACGCCATCCACGATAAGGCGTTCGGGGGCACGGGCAACTGGCCGTTCAACACGGCGTTCGCGGGCTCCTTTCCCGGCATGAGAGCCTACGTCACCCGGCTGGGCGATATTCGCGGCCTGGAGGACTGGATCAAGTCGGGCATACCGCCGATCGTCTCTGTATCCTATGACCTGCTGAAGGGCAGGGAGAAGGATAACGATCCCGGCCACCTGATGGTCTGCGACGGCTTTACCGCTACCGGCGACATCGTGCTGAACGACCCGGCGTTCCATCCGGACAAGGGCGAGCGATGCCGCCGCGTCTTTCCGCGGGCCAACTTCCTGAAGGCGTGGGCGCGCTCGCGGAATACTATCTATTTGATCTATCCGGAGGGCGCGAAAATTCCGTCCAACCGTTACGGAGATTGGGAGTAGAACAGCTTGACGACCATCGACATCGAGTATGTAAAGGCGATCGCGCGGGAAGCGGGTGATCTTGCCGTGACCATGGTCGACGCTATCGAGCCGGAGTTCAAATCGGACGGCTCGTTCGTCACGCATATCGACCGGCAGACCGAGGAGTTTATCCGCTACCGCATCGCCGAACGCTACCCAGACCACTCGTTTCAGGGCGAAGAGTACGGCAGGTTCGGCGACCCGTCAAAGCCGCTCTGGTGTGTCGATCCCATCGACGGCACGACCAACATGGTGTTCGGCCTAACCCACTGGTGCGTCTCCATCGGCCTTGTTGAGGGTGGGGAAGCCGTCGGCGGCGCGCTCTACATCCCGATGACCAATGAGATGTACTGGGCCGTTCGCGGCGAAGGCGCCTACTGCAACGGCGTGCGCCTGATGGCGGCGGACCGGACCTCCATCCACCTTGAGGACACGCTTGGCCTTACCAGCTCCTCCCTAAAGTCGCTCGATCTGTCGGCGCTGGAGGGTCGTATTCGCTGCCTCGGCAGTATCGCCATCGAGTTCGTCTACACGGCGCACGGTCGGCTTTGCAGTCACATCGGCTGCCACGAGGGCATCAACGATCTCGCCGCCGCGCTCTGCATCTGCAAAGAGGCCGGCTGCGTTATCGAGTACCTGGATGAGTCCCCCTTCCGCATCGAAGACATGGTGGCGGAAGGCAAAACCCGCAGCCATTTCGTAGTCGCTCCACCGCAGATGGCAGCGCTTCTGAAGGCCAGGCTGAAGCACACCAGTTAGCGCGTTTCGAACCTCCTTCGCTTCGGACATTGCATGCGTTGCTATCTCCGGCGCTCTGGGAGTCCGGTCAATACGATTTTCATTCTAGCCTGGCATAAATTGGCCGGCGCTCGGGAGCGGTGCTCGATATGTCTAAAGCCGGTTCACTCCTCGTTGCAATAATTGTGCTCCATGTCGCTCCCATCTTTTGCACTCGATGGATATGCGCGGAAGCCCAGAATCTCCAACAGTCTGGCCGTCCGGCAAAACCGACGGCGGCGCAAGAGGATGCGGGCACGAAAGCATTCAAGGCGGGAGTGAAGTTTCAGGAGCAAAAGCAGTACGCACAGGCGCTGGTGGAGTACAGAAAGGCATCGGCGCTGCTTCCCGATGATCCTTCCATTCTATGGAATGCGGGAATGTGCGCCTATTTTACAAAGGTCTATCCGTATGCGCTCACGGCATGGAGCCGTATGAAGGCCATGGATCCCACGGATGACATTGTTCGTGGGAAGCTGATCGTAGTCTATCAAGCGCAGGGTAATGCGAGGGCGCGCAACCAAGAGCGGGCTGAGCTAGTGACGCTGCGCAAGAGTAAGAAGAACGCGAAGTTATCCGCGAAGTCATCCTACTGCTGCGATCAATTCGTCGTGGCGGGGCGCGACGTCTTTGCCTATGACTTTTTCGAGCTGTTGGGCGAGCATGCGCTCCGTTACAACTTCCTCGTCCTGAAGGCGGATGGAACCACAGACTACCGCATCTCGGTCGGATCTTACGATTTAGACAACGCACTGGCACACGAACTCGGCCATATTAAGGCAGGCCAGCGCGTGTACCATTTGGACGGGTACTACGAGCAGGGCCACAAGCATCGTACGTTCCGATTTTACGACGCCGAGCCGAGCTACGACGCGGCCAAGAAAGACGTAGTCTCCGTATTGCAGGGAACGATGAAAGCGCTGTCAGGCAGCACGAGGCCATAACCTCCGGCTTCGTTAGCATCTGAAACGTGAGTTCCGTCGCAGCCCAATCGCCGAAATAACTCGAGGAGATGCAATTGCCAAATACCCATCCCGACGGCTTCCTTGCCGTCCCGCCGAATGGAGAGGGCCCCGGTGTACTGGTCCTGCACGCCTGGTGGGGATTGAACGACACCGTGAAGGATTTCTGTAATCGCCTGGCAGCATCCGGTTATGTCGCCTTTGCGCCGGACCTCTATCACGGCAAACTCGCGGACAACATCGCTGATGCCGAGGCCCTCGTCGGCGCCCTCAACGCCAACGAAGCCCGTGCCACAGCCGATATAGCGCAGGCGGTAACATTCCTCTGCGAACGCGCCGGCCCATCCGGCCCCGGCCTCGCTGTAATCGGCTTCTCCCTCGGCGCCTATTTTGCACTGAACCTTTCCGTCACCCACCCCGACCACATTCGGTCAGTTGTCCTCTTCTACGGCACGGGGCGTGACGACTTCAGCGGCTCGAAAGCAGCCTACCTTGGGCACTTTGCCGAAAATGATCCGTATGAACCGCAGTCCAGTGTCGATGGCCTGGAGGCAGCCCTGAAGCGAGCCGCCCGCCCGACGGCCATCTACCGATACAACGGCGCCGGACACTGGTTCTTCGAGTCGGATCGCACGGACGCATACAACTCGGAGGCCGCAAGCCTGGCGTGGGACCGAACACTTGCTTTCCTGTCGAGCCCCGCCGCATCCTAAACCGAACCGTTTGCCGCATACCGCCGACGAAGGAGGGACTATGAACATTAGACTGGCGCCACAATTGAAATGCCAATCACCTCGAGCAGTTATTTGGGCTGCCGTCTCCTGGACCTTTCTTCTACTGCCAATGATGGGTCGCGCGCAGCCCGCGTCTTCTCAGCCTGGTTACGACGACCACCAGAACATGATGGACCAGCTTGGAATCAAAGCCATCCGCCGAGGTCCGGATCCGAACAACCAGTCCACCTTCGATGAAGCGACGGCGAACCCCTATAAGGAGAGCATGCCCGATGTGCTCCGAATGAAGGAT
Source organism: Chthonomonadaceae bacterium (assembly GCA_043734985.1). Lineage (GTDB taxonomy): Bacteria > Armatimonadota > Chthonomonadetes > Chthonomonadales > Chthonomonadaceae > DATGJU01. The sequence continues at coordinate 3,329 of JAYTEU010000719.1, read as the reverse complement.
GGCAAAAAGGTCGCCCGGGCCGGGCAGTGGCAAAAGCGCCGAGCGGAGATACTCGAAGATTTCGAGCGAGAGGTGTACGGCCGTATTCCCAAAAACGTGCCGCGAGTAACCTGGGAAGTAACGTCCACTAAACCAGGTGATGCCGGCGGCATTGCCACCGTTACAAAGACTCTGTTTGGCCACGTCGATAACAGCGCCTATCCGCAAATCTCCGTCAACATTCAGGCGAATTTCACCGTTCCGGCCAGTGTGAAAAAGCCCGTTCCCACGATGATCGAGTTCGGCTTCGGCTTCAATCGGCCGGGCTTGGTCCCCGCCTGGAAGACGCTCGCAATCTCGAAAGGGTGGGGGTACGGCGAGATCATCCCGAACAGCATACAGCCCGACAACAACCGATTGAGGACCGGCATAATCGGCCTGACCAATAAGGGCGAACCAAGGAAGCCCGACGACTGGGGAGCGCTGCGGGCGTGGCAATGGGGCGTCAGTCGGCTGATCGACTACTTCGAAGCAAACCGTGACTCCCAGGTCGATCCCAAGAGAGTAGGCATCGAGGGTCTTTCGCGCTACGGCAAGGCCGCAATAGTCACCGAGGCGTTCGACCAGCGCATCGCCGTCGGATTGATCGGCTCCTCGGGCGAAGGCGGCGTAAAGCTCCATCGGCACCTTTACGGCGAGGCGGTCGAAAATCTGGCGGGCGGCGAATACTACTGGATGGCGGGCAACTTCATCAAATACGGCGCCTCCGACCCGCCGAAGACCGCCGCCGACCTGCCGGTCGACTCGCATGAGTTGATCGCCTTGTGCGCGCCTCGGCCCTGCTTCATCAGCTACGGCACCGTAGAGCACGGCGATGCCAAATGGGTAGACGCGCACGGCAGCTTCATGGCGGCGGTTCTCGCCGGACCGGTGTATGGCTTGCTCGGAAAGAAAGACCTGGGCACTCCAGGCGACTATCTGACCGATGCAATGCCTCCCGTGAAGACCATGATCGGCGGTGAGCTTGCCTGGCGGCAGCACGAAGGCGGACACGATGTAACCCCCAACTGGCCCGCCTTTTTCGACTGGGTACAGAAGTACATAAAGGCGCCTGGCCACCCACCTGCTCCACCTCAACCCTGACTACATCTAAACACCTGCCTGGCTGAAGATCTTCCGCATCGCTTCGCCGACCGTGTGAAGCCGGGCCTCGTCCGACGTCAGGTCACCAAGCTCTTTCTTGAACGGCTCCGGGGTCACCGGTCCGTCATAGCCGATAGCCTGAAGCGACTGTAGAAAGCCCGCGATATTGATGACCCCGGTTTCGCCGGACAGCCCGTGAACACTGTTCACATCCTTGGGCACTCGGCGTAATCCCTGCGCAGCCAGGCAGAGGTTAAGTGGATCTGCCAAGTGGTCCAAGTCATCAGAGCCAATGGTATACTGGTCGTGGAGGATGCTGTATGCCGCGCAAGGACAAAATTCATGAGGCTGTCCGAAACGCGCTGCTCAAAGACGGCTGGTCAATTACTGACGACCCGTATCGAATCGTCTACGAGGACACTGACGTTTATGCCGACCTTCGAATTGTAAAAAGCAAGGCTGGGGGCATAATACAGCGTACTCTTGTTATCGAGATCAAGGGCTTTACAGGTGAATCGCCGATGCACAATCTGGAGGGTGCTTTGGGACAGTACGAACTCTATCGCATTTACCTGAAAAACATTGCGCCACTTGAAAAACTCTATCTAGCGATAAGTGCGACGACATACGATGAGCAGTTTACGCGCCCGGCGTTTGCCCTCATCGTCAGTGAGAAGAATCTGCCGTTGCTGGTTATAGATACCGAACGCGAAGAGGTCGTTCAATGGATAAATTAGATCGCTACAAGAAATTGATCAAACAAGCATTAATGGATCGCGCAAATCTGATGAGGAGCCAACCGCTGCCAGGCGAGGAGGTAATCTGCCTATTGGATGAAGCGACAGATAACTATCTCCTCCTCCGGTTGGGCTGGATACACGGCAAACGATTGTATAGTGTCACCCTGCACCTGCGTCTTTCTTTTGGCAAGATCGTTGTAGAGCAGGATTGGACGGACGACCTTGTATCCGACCTGATTGCGGACGGCGTATCTCGCGACGACTTTATCTTCGCCGTCACCACGCCGCCGGAAATGCGCCCTCAGCCGGAATTCGTAGTCGCCTGAAAAGCTGATGTCCGCCAGGCTATACGCCTGCCTGGCTGAAGATCTTCCGCATCGCGTCGCCGACCGTGCGGAGCCGGGCCTCGTCCGACGTCAGGTCACCAAGCTCTGTCTTGAACGGCTCCGGCGTCACCGGTCCGTCATAGCCGACAGTCTGAAGCGACAGCAGGAAGCCCGCGATGTCGATCGCCCCGGTCTCGCCGGGCAGCCCGCGCACATTGTCTACATAGTCGTCCATCGCCACGCCGCGCGGCGCGTCGTTCACGTGAACGTAGACGACGTCGCTGGGTTTCAGCCTGAGCAGGTCCGCGACCGTTCCGCCAGAGGTGTGCCAGTGCCAGCAGTCGAGCAGCAGCCCCACGTTCGGCCCAATCTCGCTTCCCATTTCCAGCATGCCGTCCATCGTGTGGATAAACGGATACCTCTGGCTCTCCCGAAGTGTCTTCGGCCCAATGAACTCCAGTCCCACCGAACAGCCGTAATCGGCCAATATCTCCGCCGCGGGCCTGAATCGCTCGATATGAAACCGCCTGTTTTCCGCATACTCCCGGTCGTTGGAGCAGGGCATGATCCATGTCATGGTGCGCGTACAGCCGATGGCCTGCGCTGCCTCCGCCAACCGAGGCAGCTTCTGAAGGCTCGTTCGCCAGGCGGCCTCGTCGCCGCGCCAATCCAGCGGCAGGCCAAACCCCGCGGGCAGTACGCCTGCATCGGTGAAGAGTGAGAGTACATGCGCAACACCGTGGCTCGCAATCAGGTCGGCGATCTCCGCCGGATTGAACTCCACTCCGCCGAACCCACCTGTTTTCGCCGCGGCGATCGCCTCGTTCAGGCCGCTCGCCCGTACCCCGATCGCCCCCGGGCTTAATGCACTATACATCCGCTGGTTCCTCGTCCCCCGTAAGTTATGAGCGATCGATTGCTACAGTAAAGACGGCAACAGACGCTAACGGTAGTTTTCAAATGTCGGGTCGTAGGGCAAGTCTTCAAGGCGCTTCACAAGCTGCTGAACGCTCTGGAGCACATCCTTGTCCTTGCTCACTATGCGGACCGCCTCGCCCTGGATCTGCGCCTGGGCTTTCAGGCCCGACTCCTTTATCTTGCGCACGAGCGCCTTGGCATCGTCCGTCGGTATTCCCTGGCG
>JAYTEU010000718.1:0-1687 GCA_043734985.1 Chthonomonadaceae bacterium | reverse complement strand
CTCTACAAGGCTGCGGGAGCAATAACGGACGCAGAGATGCTGACGCTTCGCAAGCACGGCAGCCGCATCGAGGGCCATCCGACACCGGCGCTTCCCTGGGTGGACGTCGCGACCGGTTCGCTGGGCCAGGGCTTGCCGACTGGCGTCGGAATGGCCTACAGCGGCAAGTATTTCGACAAGCTGCCCTTCAAGGTGTGGGTTCTGCTTGGCGACAGCGAGATGGCCGAGGGAAGCGTTTACGAGGCGCTTGAGCTTGGGGGCCATTATAAGCTGGACAATCTGGTGGCTATCATCGATATGAACCGGCTCGGGCAGCGCGGCCCCACCATGCTGGAGTGGCACGGCGAGAAGTACGCCGCGCGTGCGGAGGCCTTCGGGTGGAACGCGATACAGGTCGACGGGCAGGATGTGGATGCGGTGAACGCGGCGTATGCGGAGGCGGCAGGCGCGAAGGATCGGCCGACCTGCATCGTTGCAAAGACGAAGAAGGGCGCGGGCGTCTCGTTCCTGGCGGATAAGGAGGGATGGCACGGCAAGGCCCTCCCGGCTGCGGATGCGGAAAAAGCCCTCGCCGAGCTGGGCAATCCGAAGGGCGACCTGCGCGTCAAGCCCCAGGCGCCGCGCCCCGGCGCCGTCGCACCTGTCGAACAGCGCGGTCAGTTCGTGCCGCCGAGTTACGAGATGGGCACGAAGGTGGCGACTCGAGAGGCCTACGGAGATGCGCTTGCCGCCCTCGGAGCCGTTCGGCCGAACGTCATTGTGCTGGACGGGGAGGTCAGCAACTCGACCTTCTCGGACAAGTTCAAAAAGGTCTACCCGGATCGCTTCATCGAGGTGTATATCGCGGAGCAGCAGCTTGTGAGCGCGGCGGTGGGCTTGCAGGCGCTGCAAAAGATACCGTTCGCCTCCACGTTCGCGGCGTTCTTCGCGCGCGCCTACGACCAGATCCGGATGGCGGCCATCTCCCAGGCCAACATCAATCTGGCAGGCTCGCACTGCGGTGTCTCCATCGGCGAGGATGGCGCCTCCCAGATGGCCCTTGAAGATCTTGCGATGATGCGCGCGGTTCACGAGAGCACGGTGCTCTACCCCTCCTGCGCGACGACGACAGGACACCTTGTGGCGCAGATGGCGACGCGAAAGGGCATTAAGTACCTGCGAACGACGCGCGAAAAGACGCCGATCCTCTACGGCCGAAACGAGAGCTTCCCGATCGGCGGCTCCAAAACGCTCAAGAGTACTGATTCGGATGTCGCCTGTTTGATCGCGGCGGGAATCACGCTTCACGAGTCCCTGAAGGCTTACGACCTGCTTGCGGCAGACGGGATCAAGGTGCGGGTCATCGATCTCTACTCCGTGAAGCCGATCGACGCCGCGACGGTTCAGCAGGCCGCGCACGAGTGCGGCGGCCGGCTGTTCGTGGTGGAGGACCACTGGGCGGAGGGCGGGCTCGGCGACGCAGTGCTGGAGGTGTTTGACGGCGCCTCCGCCGAGCATCCGAGCGTCACCAGGGTGGCGGTGCGCGATATGCCCACGTCCGGCAAGCCGGAGGAGCTGCTCGCTGCCGCAGGCATCGATGCGGCGGGCATCGTCAAGGCGGTGAAGGGCGGGCTGTAGGGGTTCGACGGAATGACGGATTTTCAGAGAGTGGTGCAGGCGGCCGGGTCGATAAACGACCCGGCATTAG
>JAYTEU010000717.1:0-3123 GCA_043734985.1 Chthonomonadaceae bacterium | reverse complement strand
TTCTCCACCGAGGGAACCGCCTCGCAGATCAGCTCCGCCAGCCGTACCTCCAGCTCGGTCGGAGCGCCGTAGGTCATTCCTCGGCTCAACTGCGCGGTCAGGGCAGCGACAACACGCGGGTGCAGGTGCCCCAGCAGCAGTGGCCCCCACGATCCAATACAATCCAGATACTGGTTGCCGTCCGCGTCGAAGAGGTAGGCGCCCTCGCCGCGCTCGATGAACAGCGGGTCGCCGCCCACGGCCTTGAAGGCTCGCACGGGAGAGTTCACGCCGCCCGGAATAACGGCGCAAGCCCTCTCGAATAGCACGCGCGACCTCTCAAAGCTGCGCGGCTGCGAAGGTATCTGATCCATCTGGAAACTCTCCTGAAAATTTTGGGGTTCGAATGAGTGTTCGCCGAAGCGTACCTCAAACCCTGCAAAGAAGCGTGACTACGAGGTCGTTACATTAATCGGGCGAGCCGGACATAGGGTTCGACTCGCCCAGGATTTGCGGGAGGATTTCGGGCGCCAGGATGGGCATATTCAAAGATTAAATGTTCAGATGCGCGGCAATCCAACTTGCTCCTCAAATGTGTACACTATACTATAGCTTCACATCTCCAAGCCAAAAGGACTCGTTACATAATGGCCGTTTACCAGGACCCTCTCGATGGAGCCGTCGTTAGCGCCGAGGCGCTGCTGACCTGGACAAAAGCGCTGCTGGAGCGCATCGGCACGCCGCCGGATATCGCCGAGGACGTCGCCGAGGTTCTGGTCGCCTCCGATCTGCGGGGCATCTCGTCTCACGGAACGGCGAGGCTGGCGCAGTACCTGAAACTGGTAAGCGCCGATGTGCTGGACCCCTCAGCCCGCCCGGTCAAGGAGAAGGGCAAACCCGCAATCGCTCGCTTCAACGCCAATAACGGTTGGGGGCAGCACGCGGCCCGGATCGCGACGGACGACGCCATGGAACGCGCCGGTGAGCTTGGCGCGGCGATCTCGATCGTGCGCAACAACAACCATTATGGGATCGCGGGCTGGTACGCTATGCGCATGGCCCGTCGCGGGCTGATCGGAGTCTCGCTTACAAACGCCGGAGCCATGGTCGCGCCGACCCGATCGCGCGTCCGAATGCTCGGCACCAATCCGATTTCGGTGGCGGCTCCCGCCGGCCGATTTGGCATGGTGGTCCTGGATATGGCGACCTCGACGGTCCCACGTGGCCGGATCGAGGTCGCTGCCAGACGTGGAGAGTCGATACCGCGAGGCTGGGCGATCGCGCCCGACGGCTCCGCCGCGCTCACGCCGGAAGCCGCTCTGGCCGGCGCGCTGCAGCCGCTGGGCGGGGAGGAGGAGACGGGCGGATACAAAGGCTATGGACTCGCCCTGATCGTGGAGATGCTGACGGGAGTACTGGGAAACGCGACATGCGGCCCTCACATCATGGGCCTCTTCTCAACGGCGGGAAACTCCGATCTCGGCCAGTTCCTGATGGCGATCGACCCCGCAGCGATAGAAGGGGATGATGGGTTCGAGTCGCGCCTGGAATCACTTCTGCTCGATCTCACAAGCGCGCCGCGCACACCGAACGCGCCCGGCCCCGTCCTCTACCCGGGCCAGCCGGAGGCCGAGCGCTCCGCCTACCAGGAGGCCCACGGCATCGCGCTGGATAGGTCCGTCTACGATAGCCTGGCGGCGCTGGCGCTGGAACATGTTGTCCCATTCCCGGCGGTAAGCGCCCTGCCACGTGATACGCGCGTGGCGGCGGAATGACCGGCTGCCTGCATCAACAGGCAGCCGTCGCTCGTGACGGATTCCGCTGCTACCGAATTGCGATATCCCCTCCAAACACTTTTAGGACCAGGAGGATATCGAGGATTACCGTCGGCACCACGAACCAGTAGGATGAAATATGGAGGAGCAGGAAGCAGGCCAGAAGGACGACCCAGATGGCTCCAAAGATGCCCGCCTCTCGTGGATCGAGGTCTCCATTCTTCAAGCCCAAAAAGAGAAGAACCACAAAAAGCAGAAATGGAATTATCAACGGCGCTGCCTCCTCAATGGCAAATGGTCGGCGCGCCAGGCTTCATGCAGTTCTCCTAGTATTACAACGACGGGTTCCTTTTGCTGATCTCGAAGCAATATCGCTACGGGCCGTTTTGTAGTCGTAGGTGACCACTGGCTAATCTCAACCAGATGGCTGCTTGCTTCAAGACGTCGTTGTAATACTAGTGGACCTTCAAGGTAGGATCGATGCGTAGGGCGGGCCTTGTGCCTGCCCATTCCCAGGGGCAACCACAAGGGTTGGCCCCTACAGTCCGCCCGTGTAATCTTCCTTGAACGACTACTTGTCAAGTCCCGCCGCGTGCCGACCGGCTGCAGGGTCGCCCGCGGCGTGGAACGCTCCGTCCCGCGGATCGATGTAGAGCATCACGGGAGTGCCGACGGGGCCGGATGTCACCTCAAGTTTGTGTCCTCGACTGGTCAGCTCCGCCTGCACGTTTTGATCCACGGCGCCATTGAGGGTCAGTGAGCCTGCTCTTAGGAACGCCTGCTCCCGGTCGGCGCCGGGGTCGAACGAGTCCTGATGATGGTACGTGGCAAATCGGGGCGCGGTTACGGCGGCCTCCGGCATCATTCCAAACTCGATGAAGTCCAGCAGCAGGTTGAGCGTGGTCTGGTCCTGGATATCGCCGCCCGCGACGCTGATCGCCAGGATCGGCCGGTCGTCCTTGAGTACCATTGTGGGCGTGAGCGTAATGCGCGGGCGTTTTCCCGCCTGGATGCAGTTGGGATGCCCGGGCACCGTATTGAGGCTGACCAGCCGGTTGCTGTAAGTGACGCCCGTTCGTCCGCCGTCGAAGTTTTCCACGTTGGCGCTGGGTGTGGCCGAAACGACGTTTCCCCAGCGGTCGGCCACGACGCAGGTCGTCGTTCCGCCGACCCCCGGCCGGAATACGCCCGAACCCTTCAGCGGCGTCATGCCTATCGGGTCGCCGGGCCTGGCATCGAGCGAAGCCTGCTTCATATCGATCAGCGGCCGTCGGATCTCTGTGTACTCGTCGGAAAGCAGGGCGTACAGCGGGACGTCGACGAAGGCAGGATCGCCGTAATACGCATCGCGGTCGGCCATCGCCAGCTT
>JAYTEU010000716.1:0-5921 GCA_043734985.1 Chthonomonadaceae bacterium | reverse complement strand
TGACGAAATCACGGCGCCTTACCCGGCGGGTCTAGTCGGGCAGAAGAAACCTGCAGGTGGCGCTTCGAAGCACGCAGTGACTTCAGCATCATCAAAGGGCGGCGCGAGCAGTAAACCCTCCAAGCTGAAAGATCCGTCCGAAGGCAAGATCAATATTAACACCGCTTCCGCCGAGGAGCTTCAGCGGCTGCCCAATATCGGCCCGGCCATGGCAGAGAAGGTGATCGCGTACCGCCTAGAGAACCACGGCTTTCTGAGCCTAGAGGACTTAATGCAAGTCAGCGGTATCGGGCCAAAGAAGTACGCGAAGATCGCGCCGCTTATCAAACTTCATTGAATATTACGTCTGCTCACCTTGAACGGGCCGTAGGAGCTGCTCCGGTTGTTCGCTAGCCTGCGAGACTACGCTGCGCAGCATCTCCGTGGGGTTCGCGTGAGGAGCCTGCGTGCCGCGAAGAAGGGTCTGTGCGAGCATAACCCGCGCCTCACGCGCTTCCAGTATCTCCAGCGTTTGCGCAGCGGACGAGCGAATCGCTTCGGAACGGGTGCGTTTGATGAGTCGGCGAAGCCTTGGGATCGATGAACCGTTGCCGACGGCCGCAAGCGTATGCAGAAGCGCCAGTGTCAGTTCCGGATCTACCTGCTGAGCGATTGCCCGGTTGATGTTATCACAATCGATGGTTGAAAAGAGGTCCGAATCCTCCTCATTAATCTGCGGAAGCAGGGAAAGCAGCGCCGCGCGCGCATGCCTTCCGTTTCCGCGAAGGGGCGCGTCGAAGGCGAGCTGGAGCATTCCGGGTATCGCCCGCTTGTCGTTCAGGCGAACGATTGATTGTGCGGCGATCGCATATAGCGGGCCTCGCTCAGCACGGCTATAGGCCGCCGCGCACAAAAACGCGACCGCGCCATGTGCTATGATGCCCATAAACAAGCCTGGCATTATCGCCATGAGAATTGCGGGGATTAGCGGCCACCCGTTGTTCTGTGATCCTAGAACCAGCATAACCATCGTGACAATTCCGACAATTCTGCCGACGCGGCGCGCGTGGCGCGTCCATCTGCGCGGCGCGTCCGGGAAATTTTCGTAAAGTACATCCATTAACACCATGCCCGCGGCGCGTCGGTCCGCGTTAGGCAGGTCCGCCTGATCTCCGAGGCCGGTGAGCGTTGCCCGCATTCCCTCGAGGCGCCAATCGATTGGCGCGCGAACCGCCTGAACCATACTTGGGACAGCCTTGCAGCCCAGATTCTGGACGGCGGCATTCGCGGCGGCGCGCACGACAAAATCCGGGTCGCAAGCGAGGGTATGCACCAGCGCCCGGTGCGCCATCGGGTGCCCTATCTCCTGGAGCGCCCACACGGCGGCAGAGCGCGCTTCCGGCCAGCCACGCGGGCTAAAGCGAGGGGTAGCCCACTTTGGGGACGGCGGCAGCAGCAGGTCGCAAAGAGGTCGCGCGGCCTCCTCCCATTTCTCATTGCCTGCGAGCTTTGCAAGCGACCGCACTTTGGCAGAGTCACGCCTCCGAACCGCGGCAAAGAAGAGCGTCGGAAACTGGGCTCGAACTTCCTTGTCGGACGGCTGTATTCCGCGCCGCTGCCAGTTCGAGTGGGAGCTGTAATCGTAGATTTCTGTACTCAAGCTCGATGATCCGTCTAAGACCGATGGCAATAGCCTGCTTATTACTGCCTTCCGTGGACTTTACTGAAGGGATTTTCGAGCGCGCCGCCGAATAATCCTTCCTAGTTGCTACCTCATTTCTCGGGTGACTGCGGTATTGGCAAAGCTCGAGCGATTGTAACCTCGATCGAGATCCTTCCTCCGCCTGTAATTGACCGCTAAATCGATTTTTTCATGATACTAGAGAGGCGCAGGCTTACCATGATTGCGGACCCGTTGGAAGAGGTTCGAATTGGAATTATCGGGCCCAGTTGGTGGGTCGACTACTGGCATCTGGCAGGGATCAAGAACCATCCCGTAGCTGAGATTCATGCGGTTTGCGGATCCGTTGGCAGGGAGCCGGGCGAAGTTACCCACAAATACGGCGTACAGGCTCGCTACTTCACTAACTATGACGAGATGCTCGACTGCGTACCTCTGGACGGAGTGATTGTCTGCACGCCTAACGACCTTCACCATCCCGCCACGATGGCAGCGCTTCGCCGTAATTTGCACGTCACCTGCGAAAAGCCACTCGCTCTGAACGCCGCGCTGGCGAAGGAGATGGCGGACACGGCCAGGGAGCGCGGTCTGATCGGGATGACGAACTTCCCGTACAGGGATAATCCCGCAGTGAAGGAGCTTCGGTCGCGGCTCGCGGACGGTTACGTGGGTAAAATTCTACATGTGGCGGGGCAGTATCACGGCGGGTTTGGTCTTAAACGCTCGCCGAATTGGCGAGCTTCGCGCGAACGAAGCGGAGCAGGCATATTGGGCGACCTCGGATCGCACTTGATCGATCTGGCCCGATACGTGACCGGCGACGAGTTCACTTCGGTCGCGGCCAATTCGTTGACAGTCCTGCACGGCGAACTGGGTATCGACGCGCTGATACGGACAGAGGATCCGCGCGCAGGCACAAGAAACGACGATAGCTGTGCGTTTTTGTCCGAGTTTCGCTCTGGTGCGCAGGGCATTTTCCACACGAGCTGGATCGCCTATCAGGGCGCGTATCGGCAGCACCAGGAGCTTGAAATTTACGGTTCCGAGGGCCGCATTCACTTTACGGCAAACCACTCGGGCACGATGCTCCGGGGCATGCGAAACGGCGATGACCTTCGGTGGCAGACTTTGCCGGTCGACACCATTACGCTGCCCCAGGAAGTCGGCGAGGAGGAGGACTGGTTCCGGCCGGGCCGCAACTCCGAGACGAACACGACCTACCGGTGGCTAGAAGCCATTCGGACGGGAGAGGCCGGAGCAACCCCGAATTTAGAGGATGGATGGCGCGCGCAGCAGGTAATCGACGCAGTAATCCAGGCAAGCGCGGACCGCAGATGGGTAGACATCTCGGAATAAGCACACATGGGTTCAGGTGCAAATCCACACAGATCGTATAGCACGCTCGCATAGGTGTGTTTAGAGTTCATCGCACGAGGTATCGGTCCGGATGTACCATGGGCAGACTCAAAGGCAGTGCGGCAACGGCAATGGAGGATAGTTGGACCCAATTTCAACTCAAAAACGAACGAGCCGGCGACGCTCCAAGACGCCTCGGGAAGAGTTCGAAGAGCGGTTCAAGCGCACGCTCGCGCGCATACCGGTCGGCACTTTCAACGCAGTGATCTGCGCTTCTATCTTGACTCTTGGGATAGTGGGTCTATGTCGGCGGAAACCGGAGGAGTTAACGGCGTCGATCGCAGTCTTCAGCTTCGGATTGGCGGGTATCGGATGGTACGCATGGAACCTATTTACGGCACAGCAGCGGAAAAACGCGAGCCAAAGGTCACACCGGTCGAGCAAAAAGTGATGGGATAGTCGATTTCTTGAAGGGGCCACTCGAATGACATATCAGGGTCAGCCGGATCGCGATGGCACGCGCCGGCCCCTCGACCGTTCGGCGGTGTTCGCGGATTTCAGTGAGAAATTTCACCTCCATGAAGGAATATCGAAATCGATGTGGAAAATAGGCGCGATCGTGTTCTTACGGGGCAACTTCCATCCCCATTCGCAGCTCAATCCTTATTCTTGACTTTGCAATTTTCCGTGGAAGATGAGCGACACCGCGTGTCCCACCCCAGCAAGCCAAAAATGAATCGCTTCGCCACCATGGCCGCTGTCGTACTGCTCAGCGTGGCCGGGTTCTATTGGATTTGGCGCTCCGCACAACCCCCGGTCCCGTCGTTCGTTGCAAAAACAGGCGCGCCATCCGCAAGAGCAGAGTGGCATGACGGAGCGTGGTACTGGTTGGAGGGCGCCGGTACTCCCGCGGCGCGCGTGATGCGCGGAGACAATTCCGCTCCGACCGTTGCCGTGACGGCGAGTCTGATAACCTCGTACGCGATAGGGCCCGGTAAGATCGCAACCATCGCCGGCATAGGAAACAAGTGGAGCATATCCCTTGCCAATACCGCTGGAGGAGGCTCCTCAACGGTCTGGTCCGGCGATAGGGAGCCGCGCGGTCTCTATTTTTCGGATCAGCGTCTCTACTGGCTCGATCAGGCGCCACCGGCAGTGCCGAACGCCGACGCGTTTTCGCCTCTGGCGCCTAGCGTGCGCGTAATGGTGATGCCGATGGCGGTCGGCGCACCGACGCTTGTAGGCTCAGTGATGGAGATACAGGGAGGGCAGATTCTGGGCGTAAAGGACGGCCAGATAACCCTTACAGCAACAAGAAGCGGGCTCCAGGATGTGACCACGATCTACAGGATTCCGATCGCGGGCGGCGTCGCGCGTCGAATTGCCGCGGAAACCGGTCAGCAGCAAGCCGTTCTGTCCCGCGACGGCGTTCTCTATTGGACGGGTCCAAGCCGCGAGGCCGCGCAGCCGACGCGCGTGGTCTGTGTACGCCGGCTTGGCCGCGACGGCCGCACGGAGTGGCTTCAGGACTGGCTTCCGTACGGCGGCGCACTGTACGAATCCGGTGACAGTGTCTACTATGTTGGCGGCAGCAGCGGCATTCCTGGGGTGTGGCCCATCGGTGGAGCTAATCCATTACCCCAGCCCGCCAAACTCCCACCAGGTTACACAGCGTTGGCAGTCGGAAACGGAGGTATCCTCCTCCAATCGGAATCGGAGAAGATCCCGACGCTTTACAGGATATCGCTTTAATGAGCACGACGCCTCAGAGGCAGGTGCATCCCGCCGCCTCCGCGGTACTGATCCTACTTGGGTTGGTAGGGGTTCAATGGGCATGGTCGCGAGGCAAGTCAGTGAACTCCGTCCCGGCGCCGTCGCAAACAGACCATAACGATAATTACGAATCTACCGACGCACCCTGTGCCAGCCGTCCTATTGACGGGAACCAGGATGTGAATCGCGCAGAAAGTCGAACCATGCAAATCGACGTTACAGCAGATTCTGAATTCGCAGCAAAAGGACCGAGCATAATTTGAGCGCCAGACCGAAGCGTCAAGTGCATCCCGCCGCGTCCGCAGTCCTTATCCTACTTGTCCTTGTTGGTGTGCAATGGGTCTGGTGGCGGTTTCTCGTCTACCGCCCGGCCGGTACCGGTCCAGGACAAATGCCCCCTCCCTCGGCTACCAGACCAAGCGACGTACTTATTCATGGGCGCTTGGATGTTTCTGTCTACACGATTGCAGGTGACCCGCGTCCTGGTGACGCAGACGGCCCTTCACATGCTGCGCGGTTTGACCGACCCACAGGGATAGCGCTAGACGCCGAAGGCAATCTATACATTGCCGATACGGGCAATAACAAGGTTCGGATGGTTTCACCATCAGGTGATACCACTACCCTGGCGGGCAGTGACGCCGGGTTCGCTGACGGACCCGTGGCGCAGGCACGGTTCAATGCTCCGTGCGGAATATGTGTTGGAACCGATAAGAGCATTTACGTCGCCGACACTGGCAACCGCTGCTTACGGCGGATAAGCGCCGGCCGGGTTTCCACATTAGCGGGAGCGCCGCCCTCCGGCGGGGCGACGCAAAAGGCACTCGGGCTGGTCATCTCCGTTGCTTTCGTACCTGGCCCAAAGCCGCTCCTGATAGTCGCCGAAGCCGACAGTGCCCGCCTCCGCTTATTCACGCTCGAAGGTGCACCTGCGGGTGACCGTAAGGTGCCCGCCCCGCCGATTTCCGTGTTCCGCAATATGGAAGCCGTCACAATGCCTTCGGCCGGCACGCTGATGATCGGCCCGAAAATACTTCGCAACAATATTATGGATGGGACCGATGAGGTTTCGGCGACGGAGGCCAGCCGAGTCAAAGTGCAGCACCCAACCGGGATGTCGCCGTTTGGGAAA
>JAYTEU010000715.1:0-3098 GCA_043734985.1 Chthonomonadaceae bacterium | reverse complement strand
GAAAAGAGGGCGAAGGACGATGCGGCCAGGCAGGTGCGAGAGGCGTTTCATAACACGGGAACCATAAAGAGTTACGTGGAAGCGCGGGGCATGTTCGGCGCGATCGGCAATCGTATGTTTGCCGTGGATATTTACGGATCGGGCCAGAGTACGGAAACGCTGCCGTTCGCTTCGTTCCCAAAGAGCGGATGGAAGGGCCATATCCGCCACATGCGACTGCATTTCGACCACCTGACGCTAAAAGGGCTGCCGGTGGAGCGCTTCGACGCGGATATCCCAAACGTTTCCTACGACCTTGGCCATGCCCTGTATCGAGATCGACTTCTCGTCCGTGGAGCAGGGGAGGGGCCGGCGTCCGTTCAGATCGGCGCGGATGGGCTGCGGTTGTTCATACAGAAGAAATACAGTCGCACGCTTACCGACGTCCATGTCTCGTTCATCGATAACAAGGTCGCCATCTCTGGGAAACTCCTGCTTTTCGGCGCGCAGTCTCCGTTTCTGGCAACCGGCGATCTCGTGCCGCGCGATGGACGGTATGTCGATCTCATGAATCCAATCGTCGAGATGAACGGAAAGCCTCTAGCTCCAGCCTTTGTGGCGAATGTGCTGAAGCAGATCAATCCCGTGCTCGATATCGCGGTTGATCTTGGTCTATCGGGATACCTGACGCTGAATAGCGTCTCTATCGGCCGCGACTCGGTTACGGTTCATGGGCTGGCAACAATTCCCATACGTGCGGAGGGCGCAGTTCGAGAATAGCCATTAAAAGTGTTCCAAACGAACATAGGAATTTGGACCCCGACAATAGTGCAATTGGATCGTGCGAAATCGCGTAAATATACAAGGTAATTCACCATATGACAGAAATGAAAGCTGATATGGAATTGCGGAAGACGCCTCTAACACAGGCACATATCGATAGCAACGCCCGAATGGTGAACTATGCCGGCTGGTCGATGCCCGTCCTGTATACCTCAATCCTGGAGGAAGCGCGGGCCGTTCGGTCGGGCATAGGCATCTTCGACATCAGCCACATGGGCCGAATAAGGATCGCGGGCGACAACGCCACCGTGCTCCTCCAAAAGCTGACGTCCAACGACGTCGAATCGCTTTCTCCATCCGAAGCACAGTATTCGCTGTTGACCAATCCTTCCGGCGGCATCATCGACGACATTATTGTCTATCGCGAGAGCGTGGACTCCTACCTTGTGGTGATCAATGCCGGCAACACGGCAAAGGATCTGGCATGGATCGAGTCACATATCGGTCCAGGCGTTGAGCTCACGGACAATACCGATGCGACAGCAATGATTGCCGTTCAGGGACCAAAAGCGCCGGACGCCGTAGCGAAACTTGCGGGTGATCCCGGTCTCCTGTCGCTGCGGCGGTTTCAGTATGCGCAGGGTTCGATCGGCGGCGCCTCCGCCACGTTCTGCCGAACCGGGTATACGGGCGAGGATGGGTTCGAGCTGATCGTCCCTGCCGGTGATGCCGAGGCTGTATGGAACGCTCTTCGCGATGCCGGTGCGGTTCCCTGCGGTCTGGGTGCGCGCGATGCCCTGCGGATCGAGGCGGGTTATCCCTTGTACGGTCATGAAATCGACGACGACACCAATCCGGTCGAGGCCGGGCTTATGTGGGTCGTTCGTTTGGAAAAAGGCGAGTTTGTCGGCTCGGACCGTATACGCGCGGCGAAGGCTGCCGGAGCCGGCCGCAAACTTGTGGGCCTTACGTCTTCGGAGCGACAGCAGCCGCGGCAGGGGTATATTATCTATGCCGATGGAAACGCCGTAGGGACTATAACCAGCGGCGTATTCTCGCCAACTAAAAACCAGAGCGTTGCCATGGGCTATGTTTCCGCGGCAAACGCGCGGCCTGGAACGAAAGTCGTAATCGCGATCCGAGATAAGCGTATTCAGGCAACGGTATGTGCGAAGAAATCGCTGTTGGACACCCTGCCGCAATAGTTCGACGCTGCGGGGCTTTGAGCATAGCGCTCACTACGGAGGAACCTTACTAATGGTGTCAATACCTGGCGACCTTAAATATACCAAGACACACGAGTGGGTGCGTGTAGAAGGCGATATCGCGACGATCGGTATCACCGATCACGCGCAGGCCGAGCTGGGAGATATTACCTACTTGGACCTGCCTGAGCCCGGCAAAGCCCTCGCGCTGGACAGTCAATTTGGTGAAGTGGAGTCAGTGAAGGCTGTGTCCGAGCTGTTTTCTCCCATTTCCGGAGAAGTGCTGGAAGCCAACACCGGAATATCCGATTCTACCGAGGTCGTAAATGAGGATCCTTATGGCAAGGGATGGCTGATAAAAGTCAAGATCGCAGATACGGCCGAGCTAGCGGGACTGATGGATCCGGTGGATTATGAGAAGTTTGCCGAAGCGGGAGGCCATTAGGATTTGACGTACATCAGTAATACCGCGGCCGATCGCGCAGAGATGATGGCCGCGATCGGCATTCAGGAGTTCAGCGAGCTGCTGGCGCCGATTCCGTCCGCCGTGCAGTTGAGTGGGGAGCTGGACCTACCGCCGCCTCTGGACGAATTTAGCCTGGTGCGGCATCTTCAAACGCTCGCCGCCAGGAATAACGACCTTGAAACCAATGTTAGCTTCCTCGGCGCCGGGATCTACGATCATTTCAGGCCGGCCGTGATAGGAGCGCTCCAGAGTCGCGGGGAGTTTCTGACCTCCTATACGCCATATCAACCCGAAGTCAGCCAGGGCATGCTTCAGGCGATCTATGAGTACCAGTCGCTGATCTGCGCGCTCACCGCGATGGATCTCTCTAACGCCTCGATGTACGACGCCGCCACGGGCCTTGCAGAGGCAGCCCTTATGGCCACCAGCCTCACGGATCGGACGGAGATCGTCTGCTCGCGCGCAGTCCATCCCCACTATCGGCAGGTCATCGAAACCTATGCGAAATGGACAGGGTATCGTGTAGTCGAGGCGCCCATCTCTGGATACGAGACCGATATCGAAGCGCTCAAAGCGTGTATTGGCGCGAATACCGCGTGCGTAATCGCTCAGCAGCCTAACTTTTTTGGGTGTCTGGACGATATCGCCGCAATTACGGAAGCAGC
>JAYTEU010000714.1:0-4502 GCA_043734985.1 Chthonomonadaceae bacterium | reverse complement strand
TCGCGCTCGACCCGGCCACCGGGCACATACTCTGGCGGCGCGGCGACATCACCAACGACACTGGAGCGATGGACACCAATTTGGGCGAATGGCACGGCCAGGCAGTGGTCCTACAAGAGAGCAAACTATGCGGCCTGAATCCGCGCACGGGCAAAACCGTCTGGACGGTCGATGTATCGCCTCCGGGCAGAAAGGCTCGTATTCGGGAAGTACGGATCGTCGGCGACGTCCTGCTGGTTGCTATCGCCGGGACCAAAGGTCGACCGGCGCAAGTGTGCGCCTACACGCGAGAGAGGCCACGTAGGCATCTCTAACGGGAATCATTTAGGGCAATAAAGGTACAGTTACAATGTAGCCTTTGCCATGATTTCCGCCACAAACGCCAGGAAAGACGGCGCGATCTCCCGGACTTTCCCGATGCGGCCGTGACACGCTATGGCTTCGTGGTCGACGCGCACTATGGGATACTCTCCGCCCTTCAGCTTACGCCGTGTGTCGAAGCATATCGGGTCGTAATCGCCGGTTTCCGGTCTTGCGAACTGCTGATATCCGTGCTGCCTTAGGATCTTGTTGAGGTGTTTGTCTCGAACGATGGCGTCGCTCATCTCGCGGAAAAGAGGTTCGCCCGTGTTGGCGAGCAGCCACAGGGCTCCGACTGTGAAATCAGGATAGACGTATCGTCGCACCAGAGATCGAAAGGACGGGGGGAACGGAAACGGGAGCCTGGCCTCTAACGCTTCGATCCACTCCGTGCGTTCGGCCTTGCGGATTTGCCAGTTGAATTGCGCTTTCTCGTCCGGGTAGTTTTCGCTGTCAGGAGGGCCAACCCGCAGCCAAACGGGAAGGTCATTACCGAATTTGCGCTCGCGCTTCGACCGGTTAACCTGTGCTACGAAGCGGTCTATTAACTCATCGACGGGGATTTTCGCGTGTTTTGCCATTGACCAAACACACTACGACGTCTCGCCGTGGGCATCGGAATGGACGACGGGGTTAACAGAAGCGGGAGTTGGGCGTGACGGCGCTGGTGATCCCTGGAGCGCGCTGAAGTAGAAGTTGATGCCCTTTTGGGAAAGGAACGATGCGGCGAGAGACATGACGATCAGGCAGGCAACCTTGAGAAAGATCCACCCGAACTGGACGCCGATGAGAGCGAGAGGCGGGTCCTTTTTGGGATCGCCGGTAAAGTGAAGTCCGAGCGCCTGGTCCGGGCTCATACCGAAAAGCTTGAACGCGTACATAAAGACGAACACAAGCATGCCCACGCCGACCAGGAAGACCAGCATCCCTGCCAATCGGCCCAGGATATCGCCACGATTGCCGGAACCCATTGCACAATACTCCTTCGCCGCCGGCTGGAATTTGCACGGCAGGGCGCGTGGCCTTCAGGCACGGCCGTAACCGGTGCGTGAGCGGGAGCACGAGGCTCACGCCATTCGGACGCTAGTATGGGACGTCTGACGATGCCCCCGCCGAAAAGTTCCCTCGGTTGCCCATGCGCCAATCCGACAATCGCCGATTGTGCTCGAAGGACACGGGGTCGCAGGCCGGGTACCGGCTAGCGAATGAGCGAAGCCTGTACGGGCTTCGCACCCGGGCCGACGAACGCATCCGCGTCCGGAGGACGCCGGGTACCCCCTGGGTGCGTAGGCCGGGTACCCTTTGGTTGTGCCGAGTCGTTTATCGACCCGGCGCGCCCCTACGGATGCGGCAGACTGACCGCGGAGTTCGTTAGGATGGATACCAGGTTCGGGATAAATCCAAACAGCAAGGTAGCTCCAACCGTGATCGCGATGGAGACGAACACTCCGCTTGGCGACAGGGCGCGCGGGATCACGGTCTCGCTGTCCGGCTCCTGGAAGAACATCATCCAGACCACCTTTAGATAGTAGTAGACCGAGATCATACTGGCGACCGAGAGCAGCACTGCGAGCCAAAGCTGTCCCGCCTGCATAACAGCCGCGAATATGAACCACTTGCCCAGGAATCCCATCGTCGGCGGAATTCCGCCCAGCGACAGCATGAAGACCAGCATCACGTAGGCGGCAGCCGGATCGTGCTTGCCCAGACCCTTTAGATCGGTCAGCGTCTGTATGTCGCGGCCGCGCCGGGATATCCAGATCAGCACCGCGAAAGCGCCCATCGTCATCAGCGCGTAGGCCAGCAGATAGAAGGTGATCGCGCTGACCGCGCTCGCGCGGGCCACCTCTTTGGTCATCACGGATAGTGCGACCAGAAGATAGCCGGCGTGCGCGATCGACGAGTAGGCGAGCATGCGCTTGACGTTTTCCTGCCGGATCGCGATCAGGTTGCCGCCGAACATGGTAACGATTGCCAACACCTGAACGACCAGTACCCAGTAGGCGCTGATGGGCAGCAGCCCCGTGAAGACACGTACCAGAGCCGCGAACGCCGCGATCTTCGCGCCCGCCGCCATGTAGGCCGTGACGGAAGTCGGCGCGCCCTCGTACACGTCCGGCGTCCACATGTGAAAAGGAATAAGCGCGGCCTTGAAACCGAGACCGACGATAAGCAGGGCAACACCCGTCATAAGCATGCCGGAGGGCACGTTGCCCTTCAGGAATACCGCGAGCGCAGCAAGGTTCGTCGTTCCGCCTCCGCCTACCACCGCGCCTGCCGACCCGCCGTAGATAAGCGCTATGCCGTAGAGCAGGAATCCTGCCGCGAACGCGCCCAGCAGGAAGTACTTCAGCGCGGCCTCTTCGCTCCGCTCCTCGGTCCGCGCGAAGCCGGCCAGGACATAGAGCGCGACCGAAAGCGTCTCAATTGCGACGAACAGTACGATCAGGTCGTTCGTGGCCGCCATCAACATCGATCCGGCCGTGGAGAAGAGCACTAGCGCATAATACTCGCCCAGGTGGAGATGCTTGTTCTCCAGGTACGTTATGGCAAGCAGCACGGCAAGCCCGGCCGTCACGAGCAAAATCAAGTTACAGGACTGCGCGAACGCGTCCACGATGATCGCACCGCTGAACGCAAAGCCCGTCTCGCCGGAGTCCAGCCGGTGGTATGCGGCCAGCATCGCCACACCGATACCGATCAGGCTTAGCGCCGCGCTCAGCCCCTTGTGCTTGCGCCAGATCGGTATGCAGGAGTCGGCCAGCAGCACCAGCATGCCGGTAACCAGCACAACAAGTATAGGTAGTATCGCCGCAAAACTGGAGTTGTAATTCATATTATTGAGGGGCCCCTTCGCCTGCAGGCGGTAGAGCCCGCGGCGCACCACCCATGGGAAGACCTACCGGCGGAGTCACCGGGCGCATAGGGCGAGCTTCGCCGGGTCGCGTCCTACTGCTCTTGACGTCCATCTCTCGCAGAAGCGAGGATATCGGCAAATCGTCGTTCACGGCCTCGCGCCCATGGTTAAGCAGCGCGGATACCGAGTTGTCCATGCGCTCGGTCCAAAACGCGCTGCCGATACCGAACCAGAAAATGACAATCGTCAGCGGTATCAGCACGGCCCATTCGAGTTTGGAAAGGTCCGGTAATCGACGGTTCGCCTCTTTCGTTACCGGCCCGAGCATCAGACGCTGGAACCACCAGAGCATATATACCGCGGAGAGAACCATCCCGGTCGCGGCCAGCGCGGTCGGCCATTGGCCGGATTTGGTGGATATCCAGCTTCCCACCAGAATTGGGAACTCGCCGACAAACCCGTTGAAGAACGGCACTGCCACGCTGGCTAGCGTGGCTATCAGCAGCATGGCCGCGAACATTGGAACGATCTTCTTAAGGCCGCCGAACTCCGAGATAGCCCGCGTGTGCCGCCGCTCGTACAGCATTCCGACTAGGAAGAAGAGCATCGGCGTCGAGATGCCGTGGTTAATGTTCTGCACCAGAGCGCCCATCATGCCCACGCGCGTAAACGTGAATATCCCCAAGATGACGAACCCAAGGTGCGCCACGCTCGAATAGGCGACCAGCTTCTTGGCATCCGGTTGTACCGCGGCAACGATGGAGCCGTAGATGATGCCGATGATTGCCAGGATGATGAACAGAGGCGCGGCATCGCGCGCCTGGTCCGGGAAGATCGGCAGGCAGAAGCGAATGAAGCCGTATGTGCCCATTTTGAGCATTACGCCCGCCAGTATCACGCTTCCGACTGTCGGCGCTTCCACGTGAGCGTCCGGCAGCCAGGTATGAAACGGGAACATCGGTACTTTGATCATAAAGGCAAGCGAGAAGGCCCCGAACATCCACATGAGCGCCTGCGGGTTGTACCTCGACAGCTCAAATCCCGGCGCGCCCTGGTTGTGGTTGGAGAGCGCGAGCACGTCGAAAGTGCCTGCGACATTGTAGACCCACACGATAGCGACCAGCATCAGGATGCTGCCGATAAAGGTGAACAGGAAGAACTTGATGGCGGCGTAGATACGGCGCTCGTGGCCGAAGATGCCGATGAGGAAGTACATCGGTATCAGCATCGCTTCCCAGAAGAAGTAGAACAGCACGAGGTCCAGCGCGCAGAACACCCCGAGCAT
>JAYTEU010000713.1:0-6467 GCA_043734985.1 Chthonomonadaceae bacterium | reverse complement strand
TTCCGTTCGGCAGCTTCAGCGCCGCGCCCCAGAGGCCGAGAGGCGCGGATGCGGGCACATCGACGTGAGCCGTCTGCGCTCCTCCCAGGTTCCAGCCGAGCACGCGCACGTCCTGGCTCTTTCCGGGCTGCACGGCGCACGGAATTACGGAGGTGACGAACGGGCGCGAGGTGACATTGAGGCGATAGACCCAATGCGGGCTGCCCTGATAGTTGACGTCGCGGATCTGGACGCGGTATTCGCCCGCCTTCTCGAACTTATAGTGGACCAGCGAGTCGGCGCGGTAGTAGTCATCGTTGCGCGCCAGCTCGTTCCCCGTGGAATCGAAGATGACGAGCATGGGGTCGGCATGGGGAGAGATGTCGTGGATCTTATCTTCCAGGCGCGCGCACTGGACCGCGAAGACGACTTCCTGCCCGGCGGTCACCGTGAACTTGTACCAATCCACGTCCTCGCCCTGCTGGAAGCGCCCGTTCATGACGCAGGGGATAGTGAGCTGCTGCGCGTGCTCCGCGTCGTTGTTCGGCTCGGCCTCCATCAGCTCGGGCTCGTCGCCGATGACAAGCAGTCCTATCGTCGAGACGCCGTGGTGCGGGGTCGCAAGCCGAAACTCACGCACGCCGAGCGGAGCGTCCTGCGCTACCGTCACCTTCATCGAAACCGAGGCGACCACGGGCACGGCGTTGGGCGTTTTGGGGTCTTTCGCGGGCCAGCCCTTCTCCGGAGGAACGATTTCCGCCTGTACTCCCTCGCCCTGCATCATCACTTTGTACGCGCCGTACAGGTTCGCGCCGCCGCCGCCGTTCACGGTGCCCGCGCTGACGCTAACGACGACCGTCTTGCCGCGCTCGACGCCGGAAGGATAGGTGGAGATGATCATCGGAAACGAGGTCTGCGCGCCTGCCCGCGAGATCGCGGCCAATATCAAGACCGTCGCGCAAAAGCCCAGCCGGAAATGCGGCTTTCTCATATTCTCTCCCTTGCGGCCCCGTCGCCGCCGCGCGCAATACTGACTTGATCTTACAACCCTGGTTATGCTGCCGATGCAAGCCTCCGGTCGGTAAAAAGCGAACATCACCTGCGACCGTCTAATCGAGCAGTTCCTGCCACGTTTCGACGTCCACCGTTCGGACAACCAACTGCTCCAGCCTCTCGATTTCGCTAATGGCTTCGATCCCCGCCCGAAATGTTTCATTCGGCTCGCCGAAGCTTTTGATACCTAAGCGGAATAGCAGGCTGCGCGCCTCTTCAACTTTTCCGCGCGCTTCACCCCGAGTCTCGCCGCGAGCCTCGCCGCGAGCCTCACCGCGAGCCTCACCGCGAGCCTCGCCACGAGCCTCGCCACGAGCCTCACCGCGAGCCTCGCCATCTGCAATCCAATCCTCAATAATACCGGCTTCACGAATCATTTCCATATCGGTATCCTCACGAAACAGATTTTCAAGAACCGCGCGCGGTAGTCGGCGCGAAGCAATACGCAATGCGAGGCCAAGCAGGTCGGTCTGGACATCCCGAGGAAGCCCGGCATTGCGGATTAATTCGACTTCCAACGCTACGGTTTGCTGAGAAGGTGTCTCATCGCAAAGTATCAGCAATGGAGCCAACTCAGCCAGCTCGCCGGACCGTATTCTATCGGCATATTCCCAGAGTCGGACAGCGGTAAAACTGAACTCTGTTCTCAGCGCGCCTACCGATACGCTGTATCTGTCCGGAAACGTTGCGCGGTCGCCTCGGTGGAGATAGATAACCATAAGGACAATCGGAATTCCGATTTGTCGCGTGAGTCCGCCACATTTAGCGAACCAGCTCTTCAGAAGCGCTGGATCAGGCTCCAACTGGTATTCGAGATAGACCCCAATCTCCGGTTCGTCGGCCGGTACTGTTAGCCCAACATCCAGTGCCGCCGCTGGAATGATGAACACATGGTCTGCTCTCAATTCGGGCAGGTTTAAATTGGGATCTTCGACGCGAATGTCCTCCTTCGAGACGTTGAGCCCCGCGAGGCGAAGCGCCGCGGAAGGGCATTCTCGGAAGAGCGCCTTCACGGAGATATCGATTGCGTTGGTCTGTTCGGCAGGATGATCCATGGTAAAGTCAGTCGTCCGCGGTGAGGGCGGGAACGGGCAGGCGGCGGCGGCGCTCCGGCGGAAGGAGGCGCTCCATCGTATCGTCTACGGTGATGATTCCTAGCAGCTTCTCCTCTTCGCTGACGACCGGAACCGCGAGCAGATTGTAACGCCCGATGATCTGGGCGACCTGGTCGGCGTGGTCCTCGACGTAGACGTGGATCACATTGGTCACCATGACGTCCTGGACCAGCCTCGACGGCGCGGAGATGACCAGATCGCGCAGGCTGAGGACGCCCACCAGCCGCTCTTCATCGTCCACGACGTAGACATAGTAGATCGTCTCGGCTTTCGGCGATAACTCGCGAAGCCGGTCGATCGTCTCTTCGCAGGTGAGATGGGCGCGAATCGCCACCAGTTCCGTGGTCATCAGTCCACCCGCCGTGTCCTCGTCGTAGGCCATCAGCTCCTTGACGTCTTCGGCCTCCTCCTGCCCCATGTGCTCAAGAAGCTGGTCGCTGAAAGCATCCGGCAGGTCTTCGAGCAGGTCGGCGGCATCGTCCGGCTCCATTTCCGTGATGATCTCGGTCGCCGTCTCGCCGGCCAACTGCTGCATGATCGAGACCTGCGTCTCCGGCTCGGCTTCGGATATGGCTTCGGCGGCCGTCTCGGTATCCAGAGCCTCGATGACCTCCGCGCCCTGCTGCGGGCTGAGCTGCTCGACGATGTCGGCAATATCGGCGGGATGAAGCTGTGCGATCTTGTCGTGCGAGACCTTGAGGCGGATTCGGCCCCCCGCTGACCCCGGCTCCAGTGTCTGGACATCGTCCCAGGCGATCAGGTTCGAGCGCAGCGGACGCCGAACCAGGCGGGCTGCCGCCTCGATCGGCCCGCTTATCGCACCAAGCCGCCGCAGCGTCGCGCGCAGGCTCGCATCCACGCCGACCACGCAGTACCGCTCGCCGCACTCCGCCAGGCGTACATCGCTCACCCGGACCACGCGATAGTCCTGAACGTCCACGATCTGTTTGTCCAGCACATCGCGGCGTAGGCGAAGGTCATCGTTCTGGGCCACGTAGGGCTGGATCTCGGAGAGCGGCTTCCGCAGCCTGATATCGCTATTGATCTGGCCGCTGCCGGTCGGTCCCGCCGGATCCTCGTCGAAATCCGTGTCACCGTACGGCAGATATATCTCTTTGCCGTCGATGCGGGCGATCAGAGCGCGAACCGATGGCAAGCGTCCTTCCAGAGTCGCTACGGCGTCTATAATGGTGCCGATCTTCTCGCCGGTAATCGCGACAAGCCGCTTATCGAGTATCTGGGTCAGGTATTTCATGGTGCCTTTATTATACACGCGGATCGACTAACCGAACAAAAAAGCGCCGGATACCATCGGTATCCGGCAAGGAGGGACTGTCCGTTCGCGCCCTCAATTCAACTAATTCAGTCATCGTCGCTCGGAGAGTGAGCAAGGTCTACAGTATAGAGGCGCGATGTTAAGCCCTCATTATGAGGGCATTAATTTCCGATTAACGCTTCTCTTCAGTCACTTCCATCTCAAGCTCCTTCTTCAAGAGCCGCTTCAGCACTTTGCCGGTTCCGCCCCGTGGCAGGGTATCCCGAAAGATCACTCGCTGCGGCACTTTGTAGTTGGCCAGGCGCTCTCTGCAATGGCGCAGGAGTTCCCGCTCGCTGACCTCGATGTCCGGTCTGCGGACGACCACGGCCACCACGGCTTCCCCGCGCATCGCATCCGGCAGGCCGATCGCGGCGGCGTCCTGCACTGCGGCATGCGTAAAGAGCGCCTCCTCCACTTCGCGCGGATAGACGTTCAGGCCAGATGTAATCACCATGTCCGTCTTGCGGTCGACGATGAACACGTACCCGTCCGAGTCGATCCTGCCAAGGTCGCCGGTATGGTACCAGCCGCTCTTCATGGCCTCGGCCGTCGCCTCCGGCTGGTTCAGGTACCCGAGCATCACATTGTCCCCACGGACCACGATCTCGCCGACAGCATCGGTCGGCAGGGGATTGTCGTCGTCGTCGAAGATCGCGATCTCCACTCCCGGAACAGGCGGCCCTACGCTGCCCACTTTACGGGGTCCTTCTACGGGGTTGACAGTGGTGACAGGGCTGCACTCCGTCGGGCCGTCGCCCTCCAGAACGGGTATCCCGAACTTACTCTCCAGCGCCAAAAGAGTGGCGGCGGGCAGCGGCGCGCCGCCGGACACGAAGAAGCGTACCGAGGTCATGTCCTCGGGGCCACGCGCCGCCATCAGCAGCGCATTGAACAGCGCCGGCACCGCCGGGAAGATCGTTATCCCGTGCCTTCGGAGGCCCTCCAAGGTGCGGACGGGCGAAAAGCTCTCCATCAGCAGGGAGGCGCAGCCCGCCTCCAGGCACACGTTCATGCAGACCGTGGCGGCAAACGCGTGAAAGAGCGGAAGAAGCGTAAGAAAGCGGTCCTCACTGGTGAAGTGCAGCCGAGCCCGGACCTGCTCGACGTTGCGCACCAGGTTACGGTGCGAAAGCATTGCGCCTTTGGGGCGGCCCGTAGTGCCGGATGTGTAGATGATGACGGCGCAATCGTTCTCATTCCGGTCGGCATTCGGGGGCGTTGAGGCGCTGTTTCGTTTCGACCGCATTCCGGCCGCCACCACGTCGTCGAACGCCGTGAATCCTTGGATCGAGTCTGCCTGTCTGGGATCGGCGAGGCCTTTGCGCCCCACTGTGCAGAGGACGTGACGCAGTTCCGGAAGATCCTTACGTGCCGCCTCGACGACAGGAAGAAGCTGCGGAATGGTTATGACCAGCCGAACCTCCGCATCGCGCCAGATATATTCAAGCTCTCCCGGTTTCAGCAGCGGGTTTACCGGCACCACGATTGCGCCCAGCTTGACGGCCGCGAAGTAACTGTAAACAAACTGGGGGCAATTGGGAAGAAGCATGGAGACGCGCTGCCCCGGCGCAACGCCCATGGCTTCCAGACCCACGGCCAGCCGATCCACGGTCTGCGCAAGGTCCGCGTAGGTTACCACTTCATCCTGATGGATCAGCGCTGCATTGTCGGGATAGCGCAGCGCGCCGTTGACGATGATATCCGAAAGCATGACTACTCCAAGACACTGGATTTACGGCGGGAACGCGCAGTTACAGACCAAACCGATCACAGACTAGTGCCAATGTGCTCCTGAAAGTAACGGCATAGGTCGGTGAGAGGGCATAACGCGCAGCGAGGCGTCGGCGCTTTGCACACCTGCCTGCCGTGAACTATCAGCGCCACATGAAATCGGTAGACGTTTTCCGGCAGGACTTGAGCCTGGAGCGCATCATGCGCCCTGGCCTCCCCGATCTTCTTCTCGATCAGTCCCAGTCGCCATGAAACGCGGAAGATGTGGGTGTCCACGGGAATGACCGGCCTGCCCAGTGCGAAGCTCAGCACGATGGCCGCCGTCTTCGGCCCCACGCCCGGCAGGTCCATCAAGTAGGCCCGCGCGCCGGCGTCGGACATGCTGTCCAGGCAGTCCAGTGAGATACTGCCTTCGGCGTCGCGAATACGGCGCAGGACCTGTTGAATCCTGGCGGCCTTGCTGTTGGCCAGCCCCCCTCTTCGAATCGTGTCGGCAATCTCTTCCGTGGACGCAGCAATCACCGAATCCCAGTCCGGATACGCGCTCTTGAGCAAACCAAACGCGCGCAGGGAGTTCACATCGGAAGTGTGCTGGGAGAGAATGCACGCGACAAGCTCATCCACGGCTCCAAAGCGGGGCTCCCATTCCGGGACGCCGTAGCGCGCTTCAAGCCGCGCCTGGATAACCTCGGTCTTACTCAGCCGGGCTTCCGAATTCTCCCCCGATGTATCGGGCGGGAGAACGCCTATTCGGTTCTGCATTTTCGTCATACGGCGCAGATTGTACCCGGTTTTTGCGATGCTTCAAGCGCTATCCAGGTGCTATCGCCTGTTCGCGGCCCTCTCAAATGTGCTTGCTGGGAGGAGTACTTGATTCGCGTCGCAGCCGTAACTGGCGGCTCAATACCCGCACTAGTGCTAATCCGCAGCCCACTGCCTGCCGGGAACAAGACATCCAGAACCCGTACGAATGCGGCAGAGCCGGGATGCTCGATCCTGGGGGTTCCCATTCGGTCACTGTACCAGGCGGGCGCTTGGAGTGACCTTTCAACCGGGAGTTTTCGCTGTGAGCTTAACAATCCGCTGCAACCCAGGCGGTCCAAACGCTATTCTCAATAAAGGTGAAGCCGACGATAATGTTGTACAGTCTGCCGTCCGGTTGAGCCTGGGAATTAAGGTCCATCGATCGCTGCAGGATCGCTCGCGATCTCCGGAGAGCCCGATTCCGAACCGGTCAGACTCCGACGCACTCCCCACGCCACATCGCAACG
>JAYTEU010000712.1:0-4200 GCA_043734985.1 Chthonomonadaceae bacterium | reverse complement strand
CAGATGTTCTTTGGCGGAATGAAGGGCGTTGGCTGGGCGATGTTCTTCTATTCTTCGATCACGCTCATCGTACTGGCGAACCGCGTGGGCGGCGCCGGGAGCGGGGGCGAGGAGTTCCTGGCGGGCCTGCTAACCGCTATTGTGTTTACGATCGTCGCCGGCAGTGTCGCCGGCCTTACGAACGTGCTTCTGAGCGGGATGCTTCCGAGGAGGAGTGACGATGGGCCTGCATCTTGACGACCGTGACGATGGGGGTTTCGCGCTCTATATCGACGGCGACTTCCAGTTCGATACGGCGGACGAGGCGATCTACCATGAAAGCCTCGCACTCCCCGCCCTCTCGTTGGCGCGCGCCAACCGCCCCGACGATCTCCGAGTACTGATCTGCGGCGGCGGCGACGGCCTGGCGCTTCGCGAGTGCCTCCGCTTCCCCGGTGTCGCCTCCGTCGATCTGGTCGACTACGATCCCACCATCGTCGAGCTTGCCCGAACACGGTTTGCCGAGATCAACGGCCATGCCTTCGAAGACCCGCGCGTCACGGTCCACTTCCGAGACGCCTGGGAGTTTGTCGAAGGTGGAGGGCAGCCCCGCGCTTGTGAGAGTCGCAATGCCGTCAATCCGCCCGATCGGTCAAATCCGACCGATAATTCCGATCCAAACCGTCAATACGACGTCATCCTCTGCGATTTCACCGTTCCCCGAACGCCGGAGCAGACGCGCATATTCACCCGCGAGTGGTACGCGCTGCTAAGCGGCGCGCTGGCTCCGAACGGCATTATGGCGCTGAACTCCGTGTCGCCGCAGATCACGCCGGAAGCCTTCTGGTGCCTCAACCGCACCGTGCGCGCCGCGGGGCTGTCGGCGCTGCCCTACCACGTGTGTATTCCCTCGTTCCGCGCGCACGGTTATGGCGCCTGGGCGTTCATTCTGGCGGCCAACCACCCGCTCTCGATCAAGAACCTCCGTGCGCTGGACTGCCCCGTTCCTACGCGCCAGACCGACCTCACGCAGTTGTGGCGGGGAGCGCGGTTTCGGCGCGCGGAGCGCAGCGTGGAGCGAACCGTGCCTGTCCATTCGATCGAAAACGACTGTCTGCTCTCGCTGCTCCTGAACCCGGGCATGCAGCCCGGGCGTCAGGCCGACCCGCTCGACTCGGGTCCCTACAGTCTCGATCCGCTCCTTCGCGCGATCCCCATCTCCCATCCGTACCATACTCGCGTCATGATCGAGACTCTAGCCGAGCAGGTGGCCTCGACGGTCCGGCAGATCGATATCCGACGATTGGTGGATGCCCTGCTGCGCCGATCTTCCCGGCTGCCGGAGACCCTGAAGTCGGAGCTTCTGCGCCTTCGAGAGTTCCTGTCGCACACCACCTTCCGGTGGGAGCGCTTCATGGCGTGGGGCGCGCGCCTGTTCGCAGCCCTCGTCATCCTGATGACCCTTGCGAACGCAATTGCGCCGGACAACGCCTTCGCGAAAGGCTCCGCGGGCCTCGGGCACGCAAGCATTTCGCGAGGCTACAGCGGTAGCTTCGGGGGTTCCCGCAGCATCGGCGGCAGCGCGAGCCATAGCAGCAGCAGCTTCTCGGGATCTTCCGGCCGTGGAAGCTTCGGACGAACCGGCGCATTTGGGAGCCACAGCATCTTCTCCAGCAGCGCCGCGCAGCCGATACGCTCCACCGGGTTCCGATCGGGGTATGGCTCAGGGATGCCGGTCGATGTCTACGGCGTCGAATACCATATATCGCCGTACCGCTACTACTACGGCGGCACGCACTCCTATTTCGGAACGCAGAACCAATCGGCGCCGCCATCCGGTCCGCAAACGGAGCATCGTCCCCTCTTCGCAGCCGACGACGACATGCTGGTGATGGACAACGGCGACATAATCGTCACACTCTCCGAAGGCGCGTACGTTCTCGTCGCCAATGGGACCGTCGTTCTGCGCAGCAACCAGTCCGAGGAGCCGCTCCTGGCCCTCTACGCCGACCCGGCGTTTTTCGAGACCATAGCGGGCCAGCTTCGCGACCGGCAGGCCGCCGTTCAAGAGGCAATCACCGTCCGCAGGGATTGGCTCTCCTGGGTCGGCTGGACGAGCGCGCTTCTGCCTGCTATCGCCCAGGACAAGACGGAAATGAGTCACTTAACGGACCTCAACCGGCGGCTCGACGAGGCGATTGCCCGAATGGGACAGCCTCCCGCCGGCGCGACGCCGCTTCCGAAGATTAACCCCGGCGAGGTCGAGCTGTTTGTCGATGCTCGTCTCAAGGAGGACGGCACGGTTAAGCTTCGACAGGCGGACGGCGCCTGGCTGATGACCGACGGCAAGACGCTCGCTCCGGACGCTCCCGCGGGCGCGGCGGCTGCAGCGGTGCCGTGCCCTCCCGCCATGACCACGGCTCTGCGCAGCGTGATCGCCAAGCTGAAGAAAGAGATGACCGCAGACGTCGCGTCGAATAACAACGACCTTACGCAGCTCCTTTCGGACAAGACCTCACTTCAGAAGGACCTCTCGGAATACGAGAATCTACAGCTCGCGAACAGCGGCGATCCGGACTACCAGGTGGACTACGGCACAGACGAGATACCCGTCTCCGAGGCTATCCGGAAAACCCAGCGGGAAATCGACCAGACGACCCAGGATATGACCCAAACGCAGACCGAGCGAGACAAACTGATCGCGGAGCAGAAGCAGCTCGAAACCGCGGCCCAGGCTCTGCGTCCATGACCTCGCCGGCGTTGGCAGACCGCGACGGCAGCCGTGAAAGCTCGCCGACTGCGCTCACCCTGGCGGAAATCGGCCCGGAATGGGACGCTCGGTGGGATGCGCTGGCCGGTCAGGTGACGGAAACGGGGTTTATGCAGTCCTCGGCCTGGGCGGACTTCAAACGGCGCGAGGGCTATCTAACGATCCGGCTTGGCCTATTCGAAGGCGAATCGCTTAGTGGCGGAGCGAGCCTGCTCTTCTATCCAGCGCAGGGTACGGAAGGCTTCTGGATCTGCCCGGAAGGTCCGATCTTGCCATGGGACGATTTGGCCGCCTCCAGATCGGGGCTGAGGCTGATTCTTGCAAAGGTCGAAGCCCTGGCCGAGATCCACGGCGGGCTTGGACTTCGCATCGAGCCTCACCTCCCACCGCCCAGGCCCTCGCTTCTCCGCAACTGGACCCGCGCGCCTGTCGATCTCAACCCTATCCACTCGCTGCTGCTCGACCTCACGCTCTCCAACGAAGACCTGCTGGCCCAGATGCATCCCAAGGGCAGATACAATCTCGGCCTCTCACGCAGGCATGGGGTGCAGGTTACGCGGTCGACTTCCATGGCGGTCCTTCGACGATTTCACGCGCTCTTTATGGAGACCGCCAATCGCGGCGACTTCTTCGCGGAGCCCTTCGGCTTCTTCCTGAACCTGGGCGACGCGCTCTTTCCCGCGGGCCAGGCAGAGCTGTTCTTCTCCGAATGGAACGGCCAAACTCTAGCCACGCTGCTGGTGATCTATTTCGGGAAGCGCGCGACCTACCTGTTTGGCGGCACCTCCACAAGCAGCCGCAACGTGATGCCCGCCTACGCCGCGCATTGGGCCGCCATCCAGGCGGCACGAGATCGTGGCTGCACCGAGTACGACTTCTACGGCTACGACCCCTTCGGCCAGCCCGACCATCTTTACGCCGGCTTCTCCCGTTTCAAGAAGCAGTTCGGAGGCTTCCGCCGAAACACCATCGGCGCCTACGATTGCCTCTTCTACGAGCGCCTCGCGGAGAGTTTGGTGAGAAGGATGAGTGGGTGATGAGGTGAGCGGGTGAGTGGGTGTTACTTCCATTCACCCTCTCACCTCATCACGCGCTCACCCGCTCACTCTTCCGTATCACCAGCTTCAGCCCCGACCAGATATCGCTCACCGCGCAAACCTTGACATCCACGTACCCCATCGGAAGCGCAACCTCGCGAATCGTGTCCTCAGTGATATCGGTCGCCACTTTGGAGGATTTCTTCGGCCACGATACCCAGAGGAACCCGGTCTGCTCTAGTTGACTGCGAAGGGCGAGCAGTTGGGATTCCATCGCATCCCGCTCCGTTACGAACAGGTGTGCTGCCCGCACGGGCGGATCGGTGGCGGAAACCAGCGCCACCCCGTCCGGCAGCTCCCCCAGCCACTCCGCGAACTCTCCGGGCGCATCCGGCACGAGATACTCCATCGGCG
>JAYTEU010000711.1:0-2506 GCA_043734985.1 Chthonomonadaceae bacterium | reverse complement strand
GGCGGTTTCTGGCTTCGCACCTTTTCGGAGGCCCGCCGGTACGCGCGATCTACGGCATCGCTCACGGCATTTTCAAGGTTCCGTCCGCCGCGCCAGATCGGGTTATCGCCGTCCTCGCGAATTGCATCGCTTCCGTCCCCGCTTACTGAGACCGCGCCAAGCAGAGTCTTGCCGGAGATAGTGGCCTTTGCCTCGATTTTGGCACGTCTGTCCTTTAGGGTTACCGTGACATCGATATTCAGCGTTCCCGCGCTTCTATCAACAATATCGACCTCGCGAGGAGTGCGCTGCCGCTTGATACGGCGCTGTAGGTCGTCCTCAACATCCGATTTGTCTTTGATCGCCATCCCTTTGACGGTCGAGATATCCACTCGGATCTTGCCTATCTCAAGTACGAGGCGGTCCGTTGGAAATTCGTCCCTGACGTTCAGGATCGGTGTCGGGGCGGCCCGGCATTCCGTGACTGCATCGTGCATGCGCCCGGGCGAGCACAGCAGGATCACTTCTATCCGCGCCAAACGCCCGGAACCCGCGAGGAATGCGATCACGCCGCGTTCGGGAAAGGCTGCAAGCTGCTGCTCGTCGAAGCGGCGTTGCGGATAGAACATTTGCGGCTCTGTCTTCAAACTATCCGAGAGGTCGCGCAGCGTGGGCGCGCCATCGGCATAGGCGATCCGGAAGCCCTGGAGCGTTGAGGTTCCCCCTCGCCCGTGCATCAGGACGTCGATGCGAACCTTGGACGGCTCGGGCTGCGGCAGAAGCATGGCTTCCGGCCGAATGGCTCCCCTGCTTGTCTTATACATCCGCTTGATGTCGTCGGTGGTACTCTGACCGATTGTCAGCCCTCCCCAGGTCTTGCCGTCAAACTGCTCGATGGGATCGGGCTTGATGAACTCCTGGGCACGACTGGGGAGCGAATATGACGCCATGAGAGCGGTGATCAACCCAATGATGATGACGCGGAACGCTTGTCGCACTATTTGTCGCATATTATGCCTCCTGTTCCTACAGGATACCAGGAAGGGGGCGAGGAAATAAAGGGTAGATGTGAGTGGGTGAGTGGGTGAAAGGTACCCTACGGTTGTTTCTTCCTGGCGGGTGTTGAAACCACCGGCCAAATTGTCTGCCGGGAATCCGCCAGAGGCACACTTAACGCGTGTCGGCGCGCGCCGATCCAGGTTCGACCGCCGATGTGGTTCGCGTTGACGCGGCGGATTTTGGTGGAAGATCACGGATGCCTATACGCGTCTCCTGGGAGAGGCAGCGGATGTCCGGCGCATACATGGCGTATCCGTTGGTGGGAAGTACGTGGAATTTGCCGGGAATCTCCGCTCGCAATCGGTAGGTGAGGGCTCGCGTTCCCTGCGGCATTTTCGCGATGAAGAATGCGACTTTCCGATCGCGAAGCTCCATGTTCGAGTAGACGCCCAGCCCCATCCGATCCCCGCTTCGCAGCGCTACCGGTTCACATCCGGCGGGCTTCATATCCTCGAAGGCCAGGTACTCGTAGTCGTTCTTCGCCTCGATCTGAAGCTCCACTTCGATCTGGTCGCCACTGGCGATCGTCTCGCCGTCCTTCAGTGCCACGCGGTCGTAGCGCGGTCCCTCTTCGCCGGAGATTCGCTGAGTCCATTCGCCGCCCTGTTCCAGAAGCTCATACTTTCCGATAAGGAACGGGTTGAGCCGCTCATACTTTATGGGCTGAATTGCGGCTTTTCCGACAGCGGTGTCCGGAAGGAGCCGGAAGTAGCGCCGGGTTACGGAAATCTCGTTGGACGTGGCCGCGATTGGCTCCTCCAGGGAGAAGTACCGCGTGAACGCGCCATAGTAGCAGGCGCCGCGACCCCGCTTTGTGATGGTCAGGGTCTGGTCGCCGGTGCGAAGAAGCTCGTCTGGAACCACGAACTCGTTGTCGAAGAAGAGCGCGTTGTCGTGGTTTACGGTGTAGACTCGCCGGACGCGGCCGCCCAGGTCGACCGTCAGCGTATAGTCGGCGGCCAGCTCTTTGGTGACGCGAGCATAGTCCGCGAGGGCGTAGACGGCCATGGCGGTCTGCCGGGTGTCGTTCCAGGCGTTGGCGCGGCGGTTATTTGCAAGCCATTTCACGAGCATCGCGGGCATCGGCGAGGCGGGATCTATGGCGAGGAACGCCTGAAACACGACCGCGTTCGTTTCGACGCGGTCGTTATACCAGGTCCACCAGTAGCGGTCGGCGGCGCCCCGGCTTACGGTCCCGTTCGCCGCATCCACGCGCGCGGTCGTTAGGAGGTTGCGCAGGACTACGGCGGCCTTCTGCTTGTCTCCGACGTCGTTTAGCGCTAGGGCGAGAAGGGCTTTCGAGTAGGCGCTGAGCCGCTCCCGGTTGTCGTAGAGATGTCCGGTCAGGACCGGGCGGACAATGTTCCGGTATCCCTCTTCAATCTTTGGGGAATGTGGCGTCTGCTTGCGCTTCGCCCCCCTGCCCCCCAATTTTGGGGGATGTGGCGTTCAGCGGCGTTTTGCCCCC
>JAYTEU010000710.1:0-6252 GCA_043734985.1 Chthonomonadaceae bacterium | reverse complement strand
TGTTCGCCGTAGCCCGCCGCGCCGACAGCGCGCGCCAGGCGATCCGCGCGCTCCAGAGTGCGATTCGCGAGCCAAATCGTCTCCACGCCCTCGCGCGCCAGGCGAAATACTACGGATCGTGACGCGCCGCCCGCGCCTATTACAACAGCGGTACGGCCTCGGGCATCGAAGCCCGCGTCCTGAAGCGGTTGGTAGAAGCCTCGCCCATCGGTATTATCGGCAATCAGGCGGCCATCCAGACAGTGAACGGTGTTAATAGCGCCCACTTCGCGCGCCTCATCGGTAACTTCGTCCACCAAAGGCAGCGCCTGCTCCTTATGAGGAATGGTGAGGTTGACGCCGACGATGCCGAATGTGGAAAGACTGTGCAGCGCGCGCTCCAGCGCTTCGGGCGGCACGCGAAAGGGTACGTAAATGTAGGGCAGTCCAAGACTCGCGAGCGCGGCATTATGCATCTGCGGCGACTTGCTGTGCTCTACAGGATACCCGAACACGCCGAGAATTCGCGTTCCACCATGAACGACGAGAGCAGGTACGGCTCCACTGCAGGCGCTTTGTAATGTCGCTGTTAGCACTGAAGATTGAGGCATGTCCGCCTTATCTGCACGACTGTACGGAAATTAAGACATCACCCCGCCATCCGTACAGATACCCGGCGCTGGGAGAAGCGGGCCAATGCCGTTTTCATTGCTCGTTGGTCCATACGGATAGGGTCTGCCGTGAAAATGACACGGAACCGATCCTTTCGGCGTGGTTTCACGGCTTTATCGCAGATGTCCCCGTTTCCGAAAGAGGCGCAGCAGAAAAACCTCCGGAGGGCGGTGCACCAGACGCGTGTAAACAAACTCGCCCTTGGCCATCGGTTTTACCATGATTGTGTAGAGGCCCACGCGGTTGCCGCCCAGGATATCCGTAAACATCTGGTCACCAATGACCGCCGTGTTCGCCGGAGTGGTGTTCATGGCCTTCATGGCTCTATGGAAACCATCGGGCCGCGGCTTCTGGGCCTTGCGGATATTCGGGCATCCGAATACCCCCGCGACACGCTCCACGCGGCGGCTGAGCACCGAATTAGAAAGTAGGCAGAACTTAATATCCGCCGCCCGGAGACCCTCGATCCACCCGAGGATGTCCTCGGTCAGATCCTCGCGAGCCCATTTCACGAGCGTATTATCCAAATCCAGGATAACGCCTTCTATGCCGCGCTCACTCAACTCCTGTGGAAGCACCTCGAGCACCGAGTGCGCGTATCTGTGCGGACAGCATACCATCAGCCCACGGCGCGGCGATCGCGCACGATCGGGCATATCGTGATCGGCATCGGACGGCGGCATCGGGTTCTCCGAGGACGTGAGCGCGCTGTGTTCATCTCTACGGTTCATGAAACTTTCCACCGGATCCTTATTCCACGCTTGTTGAAGCCGTCCGCTCAGAGCGCGCCATTTTAATGGCGGCTTCGTGCTCCTGGCGCGTGTGCGTGAAGTAATGGGACCCGTTCGGTCGAGCGACGTAAAATAAGAAGTCGTTCTTCTCCGGCTCCAATGCCGCCCGGAGAGACTGCGCTCCGGGGCTGGCGATCGGTCCGGGCGGAAGTCCGGCATGGCGGTAAGTGTTGTACGGAGAGTCGACAAGCAGATCCTTGAAATAGACCCGCTGTTTGTGGTGGCCCAGCGCGTAGAGCACTGTGGCGTCGATCTCCAGTTTCATACCCTTTTTCAATCGGTTTTCAAGGACCCCGGCAATGCGCGGGCGATCCTCAGTCGTTTTTGCCTCGCGCTCGATTAAGGACGCGATCGTAACGATCTCATGCAACGGGATCCCGCGGGCCGCTATTTGTTGTTGGTAAGGACGGAAGAAGCGCCTGGAAAAGTTCAACACCATGGTATCCAATACCTTCTCAGCCGACGTATTCGGCAAAAATTCATAGGTATCGGGATAAAGGTATCCCTCCAGCGGCCCCTTGGGCCTTGGGAATCCGTAGTTCCAGGCGGGCATCGAATCCGCGTTCATCGCGAGCTGCATAAACTCCGAGCCGTCGGTCACCCCCAGTTTTTCGAGTCGGGCGGCGATCTGGCGCAAGGTAAACCCTTCCGGTACGGGAACGTGGACGATATCGTCGGGCGAATGGCCGGGGCCCAGCTTGAGCTGCCGAATGATCTGAGCGGGAGTCATAGACGGCGATAACGTATACCGGCCCGGCCGGAGCTTGCTGTCCTCCGCATGCCAGCGCGTGTAGAGATCGAATGCCAAACCGCTGCGAACGATCGCGGCGCGCTCCAGCGCTGCCCCCGCTCCACTCGTGGGCACGCTCACCTTGATCGCGTGGTGGCGGGCGCTTTTTGGCTGCAGCAGAAACCAGCCGAGCAGCGCGAACAGGAGCGCGCCTCCGAGCACGGCTGCCGCGCCCGCCGCAAGTTTGCGGTTCCCGGCAGCTCGGACCTCAAGCTCCCGCAAGCGGTTACCCCGAACGGACCGTTTCTTACCCGGTTTCTCAGCGTCGCTCAATCCGTCCCCTTTGCACTGATATAGTCCTGGAGTATAAGGCAGGCGGCCACGGAATCGATCGTGCGCTTGTGAAGCCGGCGCGGACGCCCAAGCTCGTCGAGGATCGCCGCCGCGCCTGCGGTCGTGTACGCCTCGTTTTGGCGCTCGATCGGGATTCGGACGCTGTTCCTTAATTTGTCAATAAAAGCTTCGATCCTGGACGCCTGCATACCTGGATCGCCATCCGCCAGCAGCGGTATCCCGACGACGATGCGGGCCACCTCGCGCTCGGCCACGAGCCGCCGGACGACCGCCATATCGCGACGGTAACCCTCCCGCCGCAGGATCGTCTCGCCGGGCGAGACCAGCATGCCGGTCTCGTCCGCGAACGCGGTGCCTATCGTCTTCTCCCCAACGTCCAAAGCCATGAACCTACGCAAGCCAACCTCCAAACTAAGAACGCGTTTTATCCGCAGATGACGCAGATGAACGCAGATTAAGAAAATAAAACCTTATGGACACACAGTCGCATGTGGCTCAGCGATTCCCAATCCACATGCGCACGGGTACATGACCTTTGGAACCCGTGACGAATTCTCTCCTGAATCTGCGTCCATCTGCGTTTATCTGCGGATAAGAAGGCCGTTCAGCGCTACGGCGAAGGCGCAGAGCGGCACGAGGCATAGGGATCCGCGCCAATCCAGCGGCGTTCCGGCGAGCGTGCCGATCGCCCAGGGGACGATCGCAGTGCCGATCCCGCTGATCGCTACTACTCCCCCGAAGGCTGTTCCCGTCGCGTACGGGTAGCGCTCCGCCGCCTCTGCCAGGATGAGGCTGAAGATGCCGCCGAAACACAAGCCGGTCAGGGCGACGAAGGCCATGGTCGGCAGGGGCGAGGGAAAGGCGAGCGCCGCCAGAGCGCACGCCCCGCCTAGCGCCGCGAGCGCCGCACGCAGCGTCGGCAGCGGGAACCGAGAGATCAGTGCGACCGTCGCGATACGGCCGCAGGTCATGCCTATCCAAAATAGCGTTACGATCACTCCGGCCCAGCGGCCGCCATCGGGAAGCCGCACATGGAAATACGAAGGCATCCACTGAAAAAATCCAACCTCCGCGCCCGCGTACAGCGCGGCGACGAAGCAGAGGTTCAGGAACGCGGGCCGGGTGACGATCGAACGCAACAGAGCCGCATCCATCGTGGCTGCGGTGGTGGATTTCGGCGGGGCCGGAACCAGTGCGGCCACGACGAACAGCATGCCAACCGCGGCTGCCAGCCCGAAATAGAGCATCCGCCAGTCGGACCCTAGCGCCAGCAGCCGGGCCGCGACCAGTGGGCCGCACATCGCTCCCGCTCCGAAAGCGATCTGGGCCGCATTCACCATCACTCGTCGGCGCGCCGCGAACACATCCGCGATCGTGGCGTTCGCCACGGTCTGCATCGCCCCGCTGCCCGCCCCGATGAAGACCGCGGCTGCGAGGGCCAGCCCGAAATTGGACGCCCCGGCGAACAGCGCGAGCGCAGCGCCGTAAGCTGCCGCGCTGGCGAGCAGCACGCGCCGTCGCCCGAACCGATCCGACAGGAACCCACACAGCAGAACGCTGACCACCATGCCGGTGAAATTCGCCGGA
Organism: Chthonomonadaceae bacterium; assembly: GCA_043734985.1. Lineage (GTDB taxonomy): Bacteria > Armatimonadota > Chthonomonadetes > Chthonomonadales > Chthonomonadaceae > DATGJU01. The sequence continues at coordinate 2,139 of JAYTEU010000710.1, read as the reverse complement.
AACAGCCTCGCCTGAGCCGCCGCGCCCAGTCCGAAGGAGCGCCCGAGCGGCTCCAGAACGACTCCGATTCCCGCCAGGTAGACCGCATACAGAAAGTTGATCGCGAAGCAGAGCCCCGCCCAAGCGCGCCGCCCCGAACGAGCGTTGCCGTCGTCGAGCGGAACCACGTCCGTGTCTATGCGATCCTTAACCAGCGTGATCGATCCGGCCCGCCTCTCCTGAAATCGGGGGATGCTGCCCGGCGTGGAGTATACCCGAGGCTCGTACGAGAATCCCGAATCCTTTATGACACGTCGGCGGGAGGTGAGCTTCGGCAGGCTGTTAGCGGAACATCCGGCTTGACCGATCCGTCTTCGCAGTATAGGGGTACGATCGCGTATAGCTCAAGTTACATGCGGCGCATAGAATTAGGAGACAAGCAAATGAATGCACTTGAAAATATCGAACGCACGCTGGAAGAGCTCGGGCACAACCTGCGTGGAGACTCCCACACATCAGGATTGCAGCCGAAGGACGTGCTGGACTCGGTGCTTAATTCCCTTGAAGAGAACCGCGTCGAAGGACTCGACCACAAGATCTACGCGCCGAATATCTACACCGTTCAGCTTTACCTGAACGATGATGAGCGGTCCCGGCTGCTCCCGTTCCTGGGCCATGAGGAGCTCGAAGCGGGAATCCAGCGCTACTGCCAGGAGCGGAAATATCACTTCCGTGGGCCGCTTGCGCTGGAAGTAGTGGACGCAGGACCGATCACCCGGCAAACGGACTATGCGGCGGATTTGGACCCGCGCGGCGCCCGGCCGCACGCCCGACCGGCCGACGATCCGAAGAAAGCGATGGTAATCAGCCGGTTCGATGTGCCGGCAACCGCAGAGACTGAGCTCTCAAGTCAGTTCGCAGCGCCTGCTCCCGAACCCATCCCGCTGACCGACCACGACCTGGACCGTCGCAGTCCGCCTACCTACGCCGACCACCGCGTCTGATACCGACCGTGGCACAGCGCCGCTGCTAAGCCTCAGGCTAGTCCGGCGGCACGACCGGCAGACCTTACGGATTGATTGGGCCGACTCCTCTGGGGTATAGTATCGCCTTAATAACGCTTATCTCAGAGGAGCCTTTGGACGACGCCTACTCCCCGCAGCCCGGGCGACCGCCCGACTCGGCGTGCGTTGCATTTCCAGAAACCGCCATGGCTATTAACGACCAGCATCTCCCCTATCCCGCCACCCGAAAAATCCAGCACGCCGACACTTATTTCGGAACTCAAATACCAGACCCCTACCGTTGGCTTGAAGATGACAACTCGGAGGAGACCAAATCCTGGGTCGAAGCTCAGAACCACGTAACTTTCGACTATTTGGCGAATATCCCGTTCCGCGGCCAGATCGCGGATCGGCTGAAACAGCTCGTAAACTACCCGCGATATTCCGCTCCCTTCCGCAAAGGCGACACGATCTATTTCTACAAGAACAGCGGGCTGCAAAATCAGTCGGTGCTCTACATTCAGAAGGGCCTTGAGGGTACGCCGGAAGTTTTGATCGACCCGAACACATTTTCCGCGGAGGGCACGATCCGCCTTACTAGCTTCAATCTTTCCAAGGATGGGCGCTACGCCGTCTACGGTAAAACGGCGATTCCCGGCTCCGATTGGGTCGAACTGCATGTAATGGAGATTGCGACTCGCAAAACGCTGCCGGATACCATTCGCTGGGTGAAGTTCTCGGGAGGCTCCTGGCGCGGCGAGGGCTTCTACTACAGTCGATACCCAAAAGCTGAATCCGGCAAAGAGCTAACCGCAAAAAACGAAAACCAGAAGGTGTACTACCATAAGCTCGGGACGGACCAAGAGCAGGATGAGCTTGTCTTCGAGGATACCGGACATCCAAGCCGATTTGTGAGTGTCGGCACAACGGAGGACGAGCGCTTTGCAGCCCTCTATGTCAGCGACAACGCGCGGCGCGGCAATGCGCTGTACTACCGGGACGAAGGCAAGGGCGAAAAGACATTCATCCCGATTATCAGCGAGATCAGCGAGGACAATTACGGCATCGTGGACAACGATGCCGAGAAGTTCCTGATCCAGACGAATAAAAACGCGCCGAACCAGAGGGTCATGCTGTTCGATCCCGCGCACCCGGA
>JAYTEU010000709.1:0-1996 GCA_043734985.1 Chthonomonadaceae bacterium | reverse complement strand
TGCTGCGCCCGGGTGGCTTCCATCTCCCAGGCGGTTCACGACGCCCCGTCCACTTCACGCGCGGAAGCGGCGGTCGAGTGCAACGCGGCGCTTCAGCAGATCGCCCGTTTCGACGCCGGGCCGATGCCTGTTGAGCTTGTGCTGATAGCCTGGTGTATCCTGAAGACGGCGGCGGGTTCTTGAGAGGATGAGCGGGTGATGGGGTGAGAGGATGAGCGGGTGACGCAGCCGCGGACTTCAGAGCCACGCGATCCCGCGCGCCTCTAAAGTAGGTCTACCAGATTGGGGGCTTTCACGCGGGCGCGCAGATCGCCGGGATCTACTGGCTCTAAAAAGAGGCTGAGGGGGTAGCTGTGAACCAGCGCTAGGATGCGCCGGGCGTCCGCCTCCGGGAGCGGTCTTAGCCCGTCGAGGTGCGTTTCGCTTACCTCCAGGAGACGTGCAAAGCTGTAGAAGCTGACGCCCCACGCCGTGGTGAACGACAGGTCGGTGTGGATGACGATGTTGTCGTTTAACGGTATCGTCCGCGCGAAGCTTTCGTCGAAAGTTGCAAAAGTGATCTCAAGCGCGTCTTCTTCTTCATCGTACAGCATCTCAAACGAGGGCATATCCCAACCTTCCCAATCGTTCCCTACCGACTTCCACCGATCTGTCGCGGGCTTCTTCAGCGTTCATCGTAGTGTAACATAGGAAACGGCGTTCGTCAAACCTGGGGTGCGGAATTGGCCGTCGCCTTGCAGGTTATTCGTAACCGCGCCATAATGAGGGCCGGCACGATTCGCTGGGATTGGGCGGGATCGGGTGCATGGGATCTATCGGACGGAACATTTCGAATTGGCGGAGGAGTAAGGAGTTTGGCGAGCTGGGATCATCTTAGCCCCGGGCAGCGGGACGCGGTGCTGCATGAGGATGGCCCCGCGGCCGTTTACGCCGGCCCCGGCAGCGGCAAGACGCGCGTCGTGACGCTCCGAGCCGCAAGGATGACCGAGCAGGGACGCCGCCTGCTCGTGACCACCTTCACCAACGACGCGACCGCTGAGATGAAGACCAGGATCGGGCAGATGCTCTCCAAGGAGCGCATCGCCTGCATCCAGGTATCTACCATGCACGCGCTGTGCCTCCAGATTTTGCGTGGCGCGGGTGTCAAGTTCGCGCTGCTTACCGACGAGTTCCAGCGGCGCAGCCTTGCGGAAGCCGCTCGCGCCGCCGAACTTGAGGGCGGAGTGGGCGCGTTCTTGAGCCTTCAGTCCTATCATAAGAACACCGGCACGACTTCGGCACGCTATCGGCACGACGGCTCGGCGGAGGATATCGAGTTCGCGAGCGTGTGGCGTCGCTATGAGAAGGCAAAGGCCGAAAAGGGCTTTCGCGAGTTCGACGACCTCATTCTGGACGTCGTGGCGCTCTTTCAGCAGGACGACGACTTTCGCAAACGCATGGCGGACCGGTATACGCACATTATAGTGGACGAGTGCCAGGATATGAACCAGCCGCAGTATGCCGTGGCCTTTGCACTCGGCCAGGACCACAAGAACGTGATGCTCGTGGGCGATCTGGACCAGTCACTCTATGGCTTCCGGGGCGCGGACACGGAGACATTCCGGCAGTTCGCCGCCAACCGCCGCACGCGCGTATACGAACTGCGCGAGAACTACCGGAGCACAAAGGCCATCCTCCGCTTCGCCGACACGCTGATCCGGCAGGACACCGAACGGCGAGCGCTCAGCTTCATGCCCGTGCGCGACGAGGGCGAAGATGTGACATGGCAGCGCTACCCGGACCCGGATTTCGAGGCGCTCGGCATAGCGGAGACGATCCTGCACCTGCACCAGAAGGGCCTGGCGTACCGGGACATCGCCGTACTGTACCGCACCAATGCGCAGAGCGAGGCTTTCGAGCGTCACTTTGCCGCTCTGGAAATCCCATTTTCCATTCGCGAAGACGGCGACTTCTATTCGCGCAGGGAGGTGCAGGGTATTCTTAGCTACCTGAACTT